>NZ_JAAKNE010000022.1:0-45907 GCF_049170755.1 Aeromonas sp. 604176 | reverse complement strand
GTTGGTAGTACCCAGGTCAATACCGATGATTTTACCCATTTGACGAATCTCCAAATACTTTGAATAAACTGGCGAGGAACTCGCCTTAATGCGTTAACGGCTAGGTGGGGGCTGCCAATCTGGCTTTCAAGCTCCCGGCATCAAATTTTTTGTGCCGCCGCGGCCTTGCTACCTATATGGGGTCGCCAGACGCAGCTTCAAGCCCCAACCCTAAAAAACCACACCCTTTGTCATGGTTGCGCGGTCACGTTGAGCCGTAAACCAGGCAAGATGAGCGGGTGCTGCACTGCTAAACAAAAAGCCCGCCACGGGGCGGGCTCGGGCACCCACAGCCAATCAGTCGACCGCTTTGGCGATCATCACCATGGCAGGACGGATCACCCGACCGTTGAGGTCATAGCCCTTCTGCATCACTGCAATGACGGTGTTCGGGGCCACATCGGCACTCGGCACCATGCTCATCGCCTGATGGGCGTTGGGGTCAAACGGCTGGTTGATCGGGTCGAGCGCCACCAGACCAAACTTGGCCACGCCGCTCTGCATGGATTTCAGGGTCAGCTCGACACCTTCGATCATCGGCTTGAGGGCTTCGTTCTCCTTGTCGGCCAGTTCGATGGCACGCTCAAGGTTGTCCAGCACCGGCAGCAGTTCATTGGCGAACTTCTCCAGAGCGAATTTGTGCGCCTTCTCCACATCCAGCTCGGTACGACGGCGCAGGTTCTCCATCTCGGCGGCGGTACGCAGGGCGCGTTCACGCTCTTCCGCCGCTTTTTGGATGGCGGTTTCCAGCTGCGCTTCCAGTTCGGCAATGCGGGCCTGTTCGGCTGTCACTTCACTGTCTACATCGGTCGGCTCGACTGGCTGGGCTTCCACTTGCTCCATCGCTTCAACCTTTTGCTCTTCGTGGTTCATGACATCTCCAATTCCGGGGTTACTTATGAGGGCCCTGACGTCTGGTTGAGCGACCGGACGACAACAGACCGACTATGTTGGCGCTATTATGGGGATGCATCCCCGGCTTTCAAGGGGTAAAGGGCAATCAGGGTTGCTGAATAGCAGCAACCGTCGGGTTATCCGGGTTACCGCTCACCGTTTAACCAGTAGCCTCAAGGGGCTAGCCATCCCCGTCATACGGGAGAGCGTCACAAGCGGAGCAAAGCACTGTATACTGGCCCGCAATACCCATCCCAGATCTGACTGACTATGGATTCTCCGTTCAAAACCATCGCCCTGATTGGCAAACCCCACCATGAGGGGGCCAACCAGACGCTGACCGGCCTGCATCAATACCTGACCGCCCGCGGCTTTCGGGTTCTGGTGGAGAGCCGGGTCGCCCAGACCCTGAGCATCCTCGATGAAAACGTGATGGATCTGGTGCAACTGGGTCAGCAGGCCGATCTCGCCATCGTGGTCGGCGGTGACGGCAACATGCTGGGGGCGGCGCGGGTGCTGTCGCGCTTCGATGTGGCGGTGATAGGAGTCAACCGGGGCAACCTCGGCTTTCTGACCGATCTCTCGCCGCAGGATTATCTGCTGCCGCTGGAGCAGGTGCTCTCCGGTCACTACAAGAGCGAACACCGCTTCCTGCTGGAGGCATCGGTCTATCGCCACGGCGAGCGCAAGTCGAGCAATCTTGCGGTCAACGAGGCGGTGCTGCACCCGGGCAAGATCGCCCACATGATCGAGTTCGAGGTCTATATCGATGGCAGCTTTATGTATAGCCAGCGTTCGGACGGCATCATAGTCGCCACCCCGACCGGCTCCACCGCCTACTCCCTGTCAGCGGGCGGCGCCATCCTCACCCCCAAGCTCAACGCCATCACGCTGGTGCCCATGTTCCCGCACACCCTGAGCAGTCGCCCCATAGTGCTCGATGCCGACAGCGAAGTACGGCTGCTGGTCTCGCCGGATAATCAGGACGATGCCATGCAGGTCAGCTGTGATGGCCAGGTGACGCTGGCGGTCCACCCGGGGGACGAGATCCTCATCAAGAAGAGCCACCATCAGCTTCATCTGGTGCATCCCCTCGACTACAGCTACTTCCACGTGCTGCGCAACAAGCTCGGCTGGGGCAGCAAGCTGTTTTAATCGGCGCTGACCGACAACGGCATTGCCACAGAGGGCGCCTGAATTGGCGCCCTTCTCTTTTCTTTCGTAGCAACCGCCCCTGCACTCTCATATCCGTACCGCGTGCCAATGGTCAGTACCGCATTCTCATAGCCATAGCGCACTGACGCACCTTTCCTGTACTAAAAATGACGGCGCCCTCTTTACTGTATATAAGACCAGTATATACTGGATGCATACACAGTAATGTTGACCTATACAGGATGAGACCATGCTGACCCAGCTGACCGTCAACAACTTCGCCATCGTCAAGTTTCTCGAACTCGATCTGCAACCGGGCATGACCTGCATCACCGGTGAGACCGGCGCCGGTAAATCCATCGCCATCGATGCTCTCGGTCTCTGCCTTGGAGAGCGGGCCGAAGCCGGCATGGTACGACCCGATAGCGACAAAAGCGAGGTCAGCGCCCGCTTCCTGCTGGACAACAACCCGGCCGCCCGCGCCTGGCTCGCCACCAACGAGCTGGAAAACGAAGGTGAGTGTATCGTCCGGCGAGTCATCTCCGCCGAGGGCCGCTCACGCAGCTATATCAACGGCGTGCCCGTCCCCCTCACCCAGCTCAAGAATCTGGGCCAGCTGCTGGTCAACGTGCACGGTCAACATGCCCACCAGATGCTGCTCAAACCCGACTACCAGCTCGCTCTGCTCGACGGTTATGCAGGTCACCATCTGCTGCTCGACGAGGTGCGCCAGCACTATCAGCAGTGGCGCCAACTGCAAAACGAGCTGAACCGCCTCAAAGCCGAGCAGCAGCAGCGGGAGGCCCGTCGCCAACTGATCGAGTATCAGGTGCAGGAGCTGGACGAATTCGCCCTGCAGCCGGGGGAGTTTGAAGAGATAGAGGAGGAGCACCAGCGTCTCGCCAACGGCACAGAACTGATGCAAGAGTGTGGGGCTTGCCTCGACCTGCTCTATGACAACGAAGAGACCACTATCGCAGGGCTGCTGCAATCGGCCGTCGATCGGGCCGAGGGGCTGGTCAGCATGGACAGCCGCCTCACCCCGGTACTGGAGATGCTGAACGAAGCGCTGATCGGGGTGCAGGAGAGTCACAGCGAACTGCGCAGCTACCTCGATCGGCTGGAGCTGGATCCCGAGCGTTTCAACGAGCTGGAGGCCCGCCTCTCCAAGGCGATCAATCTGGCCCGCAAGCACCATGTCAAACCGGCAGATCTGGCCCAACACCATCAGGAGCTTGCCTCGGATCTCGCCCGCCTCAACTCTGACGAAGAGCGGTTAGAGGGGATGGAAGATGAACTGGCCGAAGCCCGTCAGGCTTTTGTCCAGGCCGCCGAAGCCCTGAGTCAGAGCCGTCAGCGTTATGCCGAGGAGCTGGGCGCCAAGGTGACCAGCAGCATGCACGAACTGGCGATGCCCGATGGCCGTTTCGCCATCGAGGTGCGCCCCGACGCCCAGAGCAGCCTGTCACCACTGGGTATCGATCGGGTGGAATTTATGGTCACCACCAACCCGGGCCAACCGATCCAACCGCTTGGCAAGGTGGCCTCAGGCGGTGAACTGTCGCGCATCAGTCTCGCCATCGTGGTGATCAGCGCCCGCAAGGTCTCCACCCCGACCCTGATTTTCGATGAGGTGGATGTGGGGATCAGCGGCCCGACTGCCGCCGTGGTAGGTCGCCTGCTGCGCCAGCTCGGGGAGTCGACTCAGGTTATGGTGGTCACTCACTTGCCTCAGGTGGCAGGCAACGGCCACCAGCATATGGTGGTTAGCAAGCATACCGATGGCAAAACCACCGAAACCCAAATGAGAGCCCTTGATGAGGCTGCCCGTCTCAATGAATTGGCACGGCTGCTCGGTGGCGACCAGATCACCGACAACACTTTGGCCAATGCCCGCGAGCTGCTGCGTCGATGAATCAGGTGATAAAGCCGATTTGCAGCGATGGCGACTGATAGCGCTGACCGAACATGCTGACTGCGCAGGCACAGGCGAGATCTATGGCCTGCGCAGCCAGTAATAGCCAATAGCCAATAGCCAATAGCCAATAGCCAATAGCCAATAGCCAATAGCCAACTGTGATAACTGAACTCGCGTCAGGATTACCGACCCAGATCAATAAAATGGCGAGTTAGGCGAAGCTGGCAGCAACATGGGCGTGGATCCGGTTGCCTTCATGTGGCGGATTTCGCATAGTGTTGCCCCCCTTTATGGGTATCCAATTGTGAGGCTTTGTCTATGATCCACGTTTTTGGTCACAAGAATCCTGATAGCGACAGTATCTGCAGTGCGCTGGTTATCACCGACTGGCTCAATGGCCAGGGCCGTCAGGCCACCCCATGGCGTCTGGGTGACCTGCGCACCGAAACCCGTTTTATTCTGGAGCAGGCTGGCGTCAGCGAACCCAAGTTGCTGACCAAAGATCTGACCGGTGAAGATGTCTGGCTGGTGGATTTCAGTGATCTGGAACAGGGCCCTGCCACACTGGCACAGGCCAATGTACTGGGTCTGGTGGATCACCACCGTCTCGGCACTCTGGTCACCCAGTCTCCGCTGGATGCCTGGATCCGGGCCGTCGGCTGCACCAGCACCATCGCCTTCGATCTGCTGAGCCAGCAAGGCACTGTGACCCGCAGCCAGGCTCGCCTGATGCTGGGCGCCATCATGAGCGACACCCTCTGTCTCACCTCGCCGACCACCACCGAGCAGGACAAGATCGCCTGTGAGCGTCTGGCACCGCTGGCCGAAGTATCGCTGACCGAATTCGGCCAACAGCTGCTGATGGCGAAAACCGACCTGAGCGGCCTGACCCCAGCTCAACTGCTGCAGCAGGATGAGAAAGCGTTCCAGGCGGAAGGTTGCAGTTTCATCATGAGCCAGATCGAAGTGGGCAGCGAGCAACAGCTGGCCGAGCACCTGCCAGCCCTGCAGCAGGAGATGGCCCAGCGCGTGGCGAGCGAAGGGCTCGACTTCTTCGTGCTGATGGTGACTGACCTGACTGCGGCTGCCAGCCGTATCTACTTTACCGAGCACGCCAAAGTACCGGCAGAGTCCAGCTACCACCCGGGCTTTGTCAGCCGCAAGAAGCAGGGTCTGCCCTGGGTGATGGATCTGCTGGCCAAGGCCTGATCTTCCCTCGCCATCACCTATTCCAAAGCCCTGCCTCTGCGCAGGGCTTTTTCATCGCCACCGCCAGCCGCACTCCCCCCCCTCTTGCTGATCATGTTGCTCACGACTGCGGCCTCTCGCTTACTCCTTTCTCGGCTTATTGACAGTTAACGCCATAACTTTGCTTACATATTTGCGGCTGTTATTTATCAGGGCTTTGCTGCAGGATAATCGCCGCGCACAACCTTTCCGTTTCCATTCAGGTGATCGATGAACATAACCCCCAAGCAGAGAACCCTGGCCATCACCATGTTGATCGCCGTGGTGCTCCTCGGCTGGCTGCTCTGGCCCAGTCAACCCCCCAAGGCGATGCTGACCGCTCAGGTGACCCGCGAGGATCTTGCCCAGACCGTTCTGGCCAGTGGCGTGCTGCAGGCCGTGGAGCAGGTGGATGTGGGGGCACAAGTCTCCGGTCAGGTTACCAAGCTGGCCGTCGAGGCCGGTGATCAGGTCAAGCAGGGAGACCTGCTGGCCGAGATCGATCCCCTGATTGCCCAGAACAACCTCAAGACGGCCGAGGCGGAACTTGCCAGCAACCGCGCCCAGCTCAAGATCAAGCAGGCACAACTCAAACAGAACGAGCTCGCCTGGCGGCGCCAGCAGCAGATGTTCAAGCAGGAGGCGAGCTCACGGGCCGATCTGGAGAGTGCCGAGGCACTGCTGGCGGTCACCCGCGCCGAACTGCAAAACAGCCAGGCCAATATCGACAACGCCCTGATCAAAGTTGATCGGGCCAAGACCGAGTTGGGCTACACCAAGATCCTGGCGCCGATGGATGGCACCGTCATCAGCATTGTGACCCGTCAGGGCCAGACCCTGGCTGCCAGCCAGACGGTGCCGACCGTGCTCAAGCTGGCCAACCTCGAGACTATGACGGTCAAGGCGCAGATCTCCGAAGCCGATGTCACCAAGGTCAAAGCCGGCATGCCAGTCTACTTCACCCTCATTGGCGATCCGGATACCCGCTATCAGGGTACGCTTCGCGCCGTGGAGTTAGCGCCTACCAACATCAATGATCAGGCCACCACAGGCACCACCACCAATAATGCGGCCGTTTACTACTACGCCCTGTTCGATGTGCCCAATCCCGATCATACCCTGCGAGTGGCAATGACCACCCAGGTGACCATAGTGCTCGGCGAGCGCAAGCAGGTGCTCACTGTGCCGCAAACCGCCCTCGGCAAGTCGCTGGGTGACAACGAGTATGAAGTCACCGTGATCAAGGACGATGAGACAACCGAAACCCGCCATATCAAGACCGGTATGAAGGATGAGATCCGCATTGAGGTGATCAGCGGGCTGAGCGAGAAGGAGGAGGTGCAGCTCAATCACGGAGCCCCCGCCGACAATGATGAGATGGCGGTGATGCTATGAGTGAGCCCCTGAACCAGCTGCCGTTGATCCAGCTGAAAGGGGTCGAGCGACGCTACCAGAGCGGCGACAGCGAAGTCACCGTGCTCCACCCTCTTGATCTCACCATCACGGCAGGAGAGATGATCGCCATTGTCGGCGCGTCCGGCTCCGGCAAGTCGACCCTGATGAACCTGCTGGGTTGTCTCGATAGCCCGAGCAGCGGCCAGTATCTGTTTCGCGGTCAGGACACCGCGACCATGGATGCGTTGGCGCTGGCCCGGCTGCGCTGCCACCACTTCGGTTTTATCTTTCAGCGCTACCACCTGCTGCCCCATCTCGATGCCGCCGCCAACGTGGAGATCCCCGCCGTCTATGCCGGCACCAGTCGCCCGGATCGCCAGGCGCGCGCGCGTCAGCTGCTGGGTAGACTGGGGCTGGCCGATCGCAGCCACCATACCCCTGGCCAACTCTCCGGCGGTCAGCAGCAGCGGGTCAGTATCGCCCGGGCTCTGGCCAATGGCGGCGAAGTGATCCTCGCCGATGAACCGACCGGCGCACTGGATAGCCAGAGCGGCAAGGAGGTGATGGCAATCCTCAAGGAGCTGCACGCTCAGGGCCACACCATCATTCTGGTCACCCACGATATGAACGTGGCCAGCCATGCCGACCGGATCATCACTCTCAAAGATGGTCGGATTGAACAAGATAGTGGCCCCAGCCAAACGGCCGTGTTGGCTCCAACCACCGCCACACCCCCTCAAAAAATAGTGTCCACTAAAGGTGCCATGGGTCACGACTGGGATCGCTATCGGGAAGCGGGACGGATGGCGATGCATGCCATGCTCGCCCACCGGATGCGCACCTTCCTCACCATGCTCGGCATCATCATCGGCATCGCCGCCGTGGTGAGCGTGGTGGCGCTGGGGCAAGGGGCGCGCGCCAAGGTGATCGACCAGATCAATGCGATGGGCACCAACACCATCGAAATCTTCCCGGGTAAAGGATGGGGCGATGAGAAGATGGCCAGCATCCAGACCCTCAACAAGGGGGATCTCGATGCTCTGCTGGGGCAACCCTATCTTGCGGGCGCCAGCCCCGAGATTGGCAGCTCCGGCCAGTTGCGCTATCGCAACAAGACCAACAGCGGCAATGTGACCGGGGTTGGTAACGACTATTTCAAGGTGAAGGGGATGACGCTGGTCAGTGGTCGCTTACTGGAGTGGCAAGATATCCAGCAGCGGGCAGCCGTTGCCGTAGTGGACAAGAAGAGCATCACCAGCCTGCTTGGCAAAGAGGAACCGGTCGGCAAGGTGGTACTGGTCGGCACCTTGCCGGTGCGGATTGTCGGTGTGGTTTCGCAGGAGACCGGCTTTGGCCCCACCAGCCAGTCGGTCAATATCTGGCTGCCCTACAGCGCGGTGATGAGTCGCCTCATCTCGCAGCACCACTTCAGCCAGATCACCATCCGGGTCAAGGACGGGGTACAACCGGCACTGGCCGAGCAGGCGGTGATCGAGCTGATCACCAAGCGCCACGGGGTGAAGGATTTCTTCACCTTCAGCAGCGACAGCATCATCAAATCGGTGGAGAAAACCACGGCAACCATGACCTTGATGGTCTCGGCCATCGCGGTGATCTCGCTGATCGTCGGCGGGGTGGGCGTGATGAACATCATGCTGGTGTCGGTGGTCGAACGCACCCGCGAGATCGGCATTCGCATGGCCGTGGGCGCCCGCCAGTCAGATATTTTGCAGCAATTCCTGATTGAGGCTGTGATGGTGAGCCTGCTGGGGGGGATCTTCGGCGTTGGCCTCTCGCTAGGCATTGGCGCGCTCTTTTCACTGTTGGTGGACTCCATCAAGATGCAGTTCTCGCTCTTCTCCATCCTGATGGCCTTTGGCTGCTCGTCACTCATCGGGATCCTGTTTGGTTACCTGCCGGCACGCAATGCGGCGCGGCTCGACCCTGTTGTCGCACTGGCGAGGGAATAACAATGCACAAACTCTCCTGGCTGGCTCTCTGCATGGCCCTCAGCGGCTGCAGTCAGCACAGCACCTATCAAAGACCCGAGCTGACGATTGCCCCCACATGGCAACAGGTAGAGGGCACCCAACTGGCTGCGCAGGCTGGCCCCTGGTGGCGGGAATTTCATGATCCCCAGCTCGACAAGCTTGTCGAGGCGGTTCTGGCCGCTAACCCGGACATGCGTGTGGCGGCCCTCAGGCTCAAAAGTGCCAGACTGGGCGCCGAGCAGGCCGATACCAACCTCACCCCCTCGGTCAATGGCACTATCGCCGCCAGTGGCAACAAGGATCTGAAAACCGGCAAAGGCACCAACAGTCTGGGCCCCTCGCTGAGCCTCAGTTACGAAGTGGATTTGTGGGGCAAGCTTGCCTCGGTGCGAGATCAGGCAAGCTGGGAGGCGGCGGCAAGCGAGCAGGATCTCGCCAGCACCCGACTACTGCTGATCGGCAATACCCTGGAGCAGTATTGGCAGCTCGGCTATCTCGGCTCTGCCATCACACTTGGGGAACAGCAGCTGGCCAACCTGACGCGAACCGAGCAGCTGACCCAAACCAAATACCAGGCAGGCGCCATCACCCGACTCGATCTGGCGCAGGCACGCCAGCAACTGGCAGGCAAGCAGGCTGAGCTGGCCTCCCTCAAGGCGCAGCAGGAGCAGGCTCGCAATGCCCTGCGTCTGTTGCTGGGCCGCAGCAGCGGGCCGCTGGAGTATGCACCCGCTTCCCTTGCAAAGCAGGCTATTCCTGAACTTGCGGTGGGTATTCCGGCCGATGTGCTGGCCCGCCGCCCCGATGTCAAAGCGGCCGAATTGCGGCTGCGCAAGACGCTGGCTAAAGGGGATGAGATCCGCACCAGCTTCTACCCCAGCCTGACCCTGACCGGCAGCGCCAGCACCGCATCCGATAGATTGGCGCAAGTGCTGCAAAATCCGGTTGGTACGCTGGGAGCCAGCCTTGCCCTCCCCTTCCTTGAATACAACCGCACCCAGCTCGCCATCGAAAGCTCAAAGCTGGATTACCAGATCGCTGAAACCGAGTTTCGCAAACAGCTCTACACCGCACTGGTGGAAGTGGAAGACAATCTGTCCGCCCGCCACTATGGCCAGCAGCGACTCGATTATCTGCAGGAGCAGCTGAGTTATGCCCAGGAGGCCGAACGCCTGGCAAAGGCTCGCTTCCAGGCGGGTGCGACCGGTGTACAGGCTTGGCTTGATGAGCAGAACCGGCTGTGGGATGCCCAGCAGAGCCTGCTGGCCCAGCAAAAAGAGCAGCTCACCACCACTGCCAAAATCTATCGTGCGCTGGGTGGCAGCGATAGTGTGATGCCCCGATAGCACTTCACCTGGCCATCCCCCACTCTGCCGGCAGAGTGGGGGATGCCATCGCCATAGACCGCACAGAATTCCCTCGCCCACACGGCAACCGAACTCCATTGCCCATCATCAGGGGCAGGTATGACAGCGCAGCCAATTACATGCATTGGCGACCCAGAATATCCCGGCCTTACCTTGGGGCGCTCTCTATCCCTCACGCTCCCTGAACGGAGATAACGATTACCGGATATTTCATCTGCATAGGGCTTTCTCTCTTGCCGAACGACGCACCGTGAATCGTGAGAAACATATCCGAAGCTCGTATCAGCACAACGCATACAAATAGCGATATTGCGTTGGTGAGCCACAGGACAAAATTAATCGTAAACAACGAATGATATTGAGTAAAGGAACTGCGGGTAAGGCGAGAGAGAAAGGATACAAACGAGGAATGCAGATAACAATAAGGTGGAAATACTGGTTGGATAACCACGAGTAAAACGGCAAAAATAATGCCGCCCGAGGGCGGCATTATTCAATCTCTGAACCTGACGAATTAGATCAGGAAATCGTTCAGGTCTTTACCCAATGCTACTTGAGCAGCAATGGCTTTCGGCATACGGCCTTGACCGGTCCAGGTTTTTTCCTGGCCATCTTCTTCGTACTTGTATTTAGCCGGACGCGGAGCTCGCTTGCTCTTGGCTGCGCCAGTTGCAGCAGCCGGAGCAGCGGCAGTCGCCAGTAGCTCACGAGGATCAATACCAGCCTGCTGCAGCATTTCGGTGAATTCATTCAGCTTGCGCTGACGCTCTTCCTGTTCAGCACGCTCCTGTTCAACAGAATCGGCGCGCTCTTGGTAAACCAGGTCAAACTTCTCTTTAGCTTCCAGCAGTTGCTCAAACGGCAGCTCACGAACAGCCGCACGCAGACTGCGAATGTTCAGCAGAACTTTCAGAAACTCGTTCATTATTTCCTCACAAAAAGTCGGTCACAGGGATTACCGTGTCAGAATAGCATGGACAATTGATAACAACATACCGTTTTCTGTATTTACACTCCTTTTTTTTATTTTTCACTCACCATACTCTCTTGACGCGAAGCGTGATAACAAATCAATGCTCAGTTGTGATTGCTATACAATCTGACAGATGATGATCTCAGATATTACAGGGCTCATTAATATCCCACTGCATGCAGTCAGAAGATTCTCGTTATAGTGACACCCGATATGCCCTCCCCCCCGCCCAGTTACCCATCAAGGTGAAATAAAAAAGCCACAAAGCAATTCCTCAGCAACGACGACTTAAAAGGCCATAATTTTTATCCATAAAAATCATAAGCTTACAACACCAGCCCATATATCTAAAGACAAATAAACAATCTGTTTTTTAACATAACCGATCTTACCCGGTTGTTAAATTACGCTAATTTGCGCGAGCATTACTTTGTGCAGATTGATCAACACCACTGATCACCGGTATAGCTACAGAGCCACTCAGCAGAGGTTCCGCAGGATAGAGTCTGAGCGCTTCCAGACGCATCGCATCGGCTGCCTCTTTGCGACCCAGAGCGTTAAGTGCTGTCACCATATTGGTGTATATATTAGCACGTGGTGTATGAAGTACGAAGGCCTGCCCCCACTCCAGATAAGCTTCCAGTTCATCCTTGTTGTTTGTCTGCAAACCGACCATCAGACGAACCGAGTTCACATC
Source organism: Aeromonas sp. 604176 (assembly GCF_049170755.1). Taxonomy (NCBI): domain Bacteria; kingdom Pseudomonadati; phylum Pseudomonadota; class Gammaproteobacteria; order Aeromonadales; family Aeromonadaceae; genus Aeromonas; species Aeromonas sp. 604176. The sequence goes on along the minus strand of NZ_JAAKNE010000022.1, from coordinate 34,251 downwards.
AAATTCAACTCGTGTCAGCCATGCCATAGGATTGATAATCTCCAGCAAGAGCGTCGGCTCCTTATAACCTCCCCGCTCGTATTTGGTGACGACCCAGGCAGTATGAAGGGCTGTCAGCATAAATGGGACAACCAATAGAGGGATAGCTATTGCCATAAATCGGAGCAACAACCAGGGGCGATACTCAATGTCCAACCACGATGGGCTACCGCAACTCACGAAACGGGTTTCTTCAATCTCGGTGTCAACGACATAGATCAGCGTCAGCAACAACCACCACAACACGATTGCATGGTAAAGGGGATATTCCGTCTGAGTATGGAGCAATATCGGTGTCACCAGGGCAAGCAGTGCCATGGCATTTACCCAACGCACCTTCGTCAGGCGCCACAATAATGCGCACCCCATAATCACCATACCAACCATGGGAGCCACCCCTCCCTCAACAGCCCAATAAAGGAATTCGTTGTGGGGATGGTCAAGATTGTACTCAATCTGCACCATAGATGGATTCAGCGCCTTATCAGCCATGTAGTGATGGAGAAAAACAGATTCAAAACTGCCGTATCCCCAACCACTCCATGGTGCTTCGGCAATCAGCTTGGCTGCATAAGGCCAATAAATAGATCGCATACCACCAGATTGATAAATCTCCAACCCGCGCTTTGCGCCTGCCATCCAGTACTGTGATAGCAGGCCAAGGGCCACCGCAAAAATAACCAGCGCCAACATACGCCATAGCAATCGATGGCGATGGAGTTGCGGTATCAATAAAAACAGAGCTAGCAGACCGCCAAGTTGACCCACTCGGGATTGCAAAACAACCAGCAACAGTGTTGCTGATAGAATGACGCCATAGCGCAGAGCCATCAGCAAACGACCACCCTCTCGGCGTAATTCCAGCCAAATAGCAAGGGCAAGACCAGTTGCCATAAAGGTTGCCATCACGTTTGGCTGTTGAAAGATCCCGTAAGGACGATTGGTTTTAGTGTCGTAGCCAATCCAGTTACCGGGTGTCAACAGATAGAACTGTATCAGACCGAGTAAAGCCTCCATCGCGATCGCTATCAGGACGATATAGAGCAAGCGATCACGCTGCAACCGATTGAAGCGCCATTGATAGAGCCCGAATAAAAACAGCAGACCAGCAAAAAGCCCCAATAATCTGGGAATGGCATAATCCCTGAGTGCAAAACCTGGATAGAACATCGGCAGCAGTAGCAAGAGTGCCCCTATCCATAAGCCCGCTTGTAATGGAGAAAAGAGCAGACGCTGGCGTAACGTCACTTGCCACAATCCTAATCCAATAGCCAGCGAGGCAAACACCCATCCCCATGCGTTAAAGGGCAGATATAGCCCTGCTCCTCCCGGGTTGTGCATAAAAAAATGCACTCCAAGTAACCAGTATAATGAAGATAAAATCCAATACAAGCTGCTCATATATTATTTCCGTATACTCAACGAGCCCCAAACCCTGTCAGCATTGTTTTAATAGTTTTGATTACTATTAATAGATCAAGCCAAAGCGAAAAATTTCTAATATAATAAAAATCATATTCTAATTTTATACGAGTACTATCTGTATCAGCTGAGTAGCCATGCATCACCTGAGCCCATCCACTTATACCAGGACGAACCATATGACGATACATATAGAATGGTAATTCAGACTCAAACCTCTCCACAAAAAAACGCTGTTCAGGCCGTGGACCAATCAAGCTCATATCCCCTTTAAGAACATTAAAGAATTGCGGGAGCTCATCAATTCTATATTTACGAATAAAATTACCAACACGAGTAATCCGTTTGTCAACCTCCTGAGCAAAATATGCATTGTCTGATGATGAACTGTCATGCATACTACGAAATTTATATATTACAAAATCTTTATTACCCAGCCCAACTCTCTTTTGCTTAAAGAAAACAGGGCCAGGGCTTTCCAGCTTTATTAATATTGCTGTTATAAGTAACACCGGCATAAAAAAGGGGAGTGCCATTATAACAACCAAAAGATCAGCTAGTCTTTTTAAAAAGAAATAAAACAACGAGGGAATAGCGGAACCCAAGTCATTTTCATATAATTGCTCAACGCTCACTCGGCCTGTTAATGATGCATATATAGTTTTGCTGTGATAGATTGGTATCCCTAACAAAACGAAATCAGTTAATAACCTTTGCCATTCACTCGTCAAATCAGACGAGTGAAAGTCAGCAACTACGGCATTACCACAAAACAGAGAGAAATCTGGTTTGTGAAGAATATTCCATTCAACAGTAGTCAAGGCACACAGTTTCTGATAATTACCAACCGGGATGATAGAATACTTAACCTTGCCAGATCGTGCCCCTAAGTAATAAATAAGCCAGCAAGATACTAAAACCAATATATACGAGCTTATAATTACTGGCCTACTATACTCAAGACGAAACAGCAGCAACACACCGAATAATATTCCATACACAGCGGTTACTGTTGGAATCATATAAGATAAAGCATTAACTCCAGGATAGCAAAGCACTCGACTCAGGAAAAAACCAGCAGTAATACATGTTATAAAGATTCCTAAAAGTGAATTTATTTTTACATCATCAAGGAAATTCCAAAAGTCCTCGCCCCAAAACAAAAATGCAGGTAATAATGTTGATACCAAGGATGTAAAAAAGAACATTATTGTATAATTAAACCGTACAAGGTCATACCAACGACCACCATATGGATAATAGCTATTATTTATCATGAAAAACTCATTTAGTTATCAACCACAGGGCTGAGCGCCATCGATATGCTGAGCCAATATGTCAAAATATATGCCAATGATTTTTTTCTCATCGAATCTGGCACTAACTAATTGCCTCCCAGCATTACCCATCAAGGTTCTTTGAGCTGTAGTCATTCGTATGAATGTCATCATCGCATCAGCCAATGATGAAACATTTCTAGCTTGACAGAGTAACCCGGTTTTCTCATGTAGCAGTACATCTCTACATCCAGGAACATCGGTAACAATAATTGGCTTTGCCATTGCAGCAGCTTCGATCATAGTTCTTGGCAATCCTTCGCGATAAGAAGGTAACACAATACAATCACTTTCCATTATGATAGGCCTAACATCATGTGTAGTACCGAGATATTCCAGCACACCGTCATTGATCCATTCATGCAACTGTGCATATCCGATCGCTCGTGGGTTATCAGCCTGAACATCGCCTAGCAATTTAAACTTTATGTTTGGATGACGAATATGAATCTGCTTTGCGGCTGCTACATATTCTCCAATCCCCTTATCCCATAACAACCGCGCAATGAGCAAAAAACTAACCGAGTCATCTTCAGCAAATTTTTCTGAAGGATAAAAAAAACTCAAATCAACGCCCTCGCCAGGCAGTAACAGAGTCTTTCTTTCATCTACCAACTGTCTTGATACAAATTCAAGGCGATCATCTTCATTTAAGAAAATGACTAGCTTAGGATATTTAAAAGCGAATTTATAAAGCAACCTTACTACTTTGGGCACCCAACCATCATTCATAAAGGCATATCCTAACCCAGTGGTTATAGCCAAGGCAGGTGTGCGACAAAAATGTGCAGCAAAAGAACCATATATATTTGGTTTTACCGTATAATGGATAATTAAATCCGCATTAATTTTTCTATATATTCTTACGAAATCAAATATTAATTTTAGTTCAACAATTGGGTTGACTCCTTTAGGGGATAGTGCCAACGGTATAAATGAACACCCCAAATCACAGAGCGAAAAAACTGTATTATCAGGTGGAGCAACAATGGTTATGCGATATCCATGTTGTATAAGTGCAGATAATAATCCGCGGCGAAAATTCCACATTGACCACGCTGTATTGCTCACCATACAAAGATGTTTGCTCATGTGTAGTCCTGGTACAAATTTAACCAACGCAGACAGATAGTCTCTATTGAATAATGGCTAATAACCCGAATCCGAGCCTCCCTAGTCATCACCTCTCTCTCAAGCGGCGAAAGCATCATAGCCTGCTCAATCGCGGTAAATAGCTGCTGACTATTTTTAGAGGGGACAAGCAATCCAGCAGAGCCAACCACTTCCCTCACTCCACCACAATCGGTGGCAACCACTACCCGCTCAGTAGCCATAGCCTCAGCCACAACTAAACCAAACCCCTCCCAAGCTGATGACAACACAAATATATCTGCTGCACTCATCCAATCTTCAACATCATAGCGCAGCCCCAAGAAATGAACTCGCTCGCTAATCCCTTGTGCGCTAGCGATTGTGGTTAAGTATTCTTTTTCCTCACCCTCACCTATGATGACCAACTTAACATTATTGGATCTCGAAGATAACATCGCAAATGCAACAAGCAAATTTGTATAGTCCTTGGCAGCGGTCAGTCTGCCTACTGAAATTAACAATATGTTATTGTCATCAATCCCAAGCTGAGAGCGTAATTTATTTCTGACTTTGGCGTTAAAATAAAAACGCTCCGTATCAATACCATTATACATGACTTTCATTCGCCCGGCAGATACCGCACCTTGTTTAATAAAAGCCTCAACTGCTTCTTGGCTTACGTTTGTGTTAAGATCACATAACCTTTCGGTAAGCCGGTATGCCAATATCCGCCACCCTCTTCCCTCATTAACACTATGTGCAGAGCAGATAAGTTTCGGAAATGATACAAACAATCGTAATAACCGAGCAAAAATATTAGCATGCACCATATGGCTATGCACCACATCCGGTTTATATTGATTAAGTAACCTGATCGCCTGCCAGTATGCTTTGAAAACACTAAATGGAGTTTTCCTCATCTGCAGTGAAACGATGTCTGCTGCAGTCGAATGTGGGCGATTTTTAATTTCACCGGTCATCGAGATAATTAATATATGGTGGCCCAACCTAATAAATTGATCTGCCAAATCGCACACTTGTCGTTCAGCGCCCCCCATACCAAGGCCTGTGATTACCATCGCAATTTTCATGCTATCTCTTCAACCAATAGTAAAGAATACACTGGAGACTTCTGACACATGCTTTGACCTTGCCGAACAATCGAGTATCTCGGATCACCTGGTCTCGATAAAACAAACCGAAACCACATGGATTACTTCTTAGATTTTTTTTAAAATTTGAGGTGTAGCCATCAGGAAGATATTCACACAAGTATATTACTTGGTCTACATAAAAAACTATCTTACCTATATCGGCAATTTTATTCCATATATATAACTCTGGTACAAACTTTTCGCCCGGAAACTCAGGAAAAGGACACTCACGCATAACATTAGTGCGAAAAACATAAGCCAAGTCACCTTTTAATACATGCCCTGCCATGATGGGCTGCATTACTATTGACTTGCTCCATGCGGTGTCGGAGATACCAATTATGTGACCAGATAATGTTGATCTTCTAAAACACATCCCAACAAATTCCGAGCCAATACGATTCATAACATCATATAGCTTGGCAACAGCATCACCAGTTAATAAGTCATCACTATCCACAATGATAATCCAATCACCGGTCGCATGAACCACACCTTCATTTATAGCGCGATGCTTCCCTCCATTTTCTTTATAAAAATAATTGATGGAAAAGTCAGATTTAACTCTATAATCAAAAATAAGCTCGGCGGTACCATCAGTGCTACCGTCATCGATTACGAGCCATTCAAAGTCCTGCCTTGTCTGCTGACACAAACTGTCATACAACCTTGGTAAAACATATGCTCTGTTATAAGTTGGCGTCATTATTGTTATCATTGCACGACCTTACACACGCAACCTTTATATTGATGAATGAAGTATATCGACATCGTCGCAGCCATCATCAAAAAAGCATTAGTTATGTAAACGATGTAAATGTCACCGGAACGAAATACTTTTAGCAACAGCCAATAGTTGAATATGCTTATAATTAATAGAAAGAACCACTTGCACATTATCAAAAAATATTTTTTGTCACGGTATAATCGTTGCATTAAAACGCTATCCACAGCGAAAAAAGAAAGCGCAGGCAACATCATAATAGCTAATTCTGCTGCTAACTCATAATCTTTTCCAAATATAAAATAGACAATTTCATGTAGCCATAACCAACCCATTAATTGCAAGATACATGCAACTAATAACAGCCCTAAACAGACCGTATGTATTTTTTTTACTCTGCGCCCATATAACATCATTGGGGCTATAGACTGCACAACTATACCAAGTACAAGTACGCCCTGTTCTAGCATTTGACTAGCTACGCCATACATGGCTAGTTGTTCATACCCTAAGTAATGCTCGATGAAAAAGCGATCAATCCTCATATAAATCAGCATCAGCATTAATGGAACCCAGAGCGCCCCACCTCGACTTAACATTACCACTGCCACTTTTTTATGCCAGTCCCAGATGCCACCTCTAAAATAAATAACACAACTCAGTGACATAGCTAAAAACATTGCTTCTATTGCCCTGCTTGAATAGATGATGACATAAGATGAAAGTAAAAAAGCGAGGCTTACCAAAAGCACCCTTAATAATAAAATTGCAAGACGAATCGCTACAACAACACCTATATTTGTGGTGGCCTGATAGTAGTTGGCTATTACTGAAAATGGTTCATTAAAAATGAGCGCCAGTGCCAATAGCATCAGCATTAATCTTACATCTTGATCTGCGACAATAAAATTTGCGTAGATTAATGTGACAAGCAAAGCAACCAAAGCGAAAAGTAGACGAAAAACAAATACTGAAGATAGTATCTTCCAACGCAAATGAGGATGCCGAACTAATGCCGGAACAACAACTTCCGAGCCGGCAATCAATGTAACTGATGACAATAAAATGACGGCATTAAGCGAATATAGCCATTTCCCATATAATGACACACCGAGTAGATGACTAATTACCCCCTCGCAAAAAAAAACCAACCCAATGGTCACCATTTTTTCAAATAATAGAATACTAACATTAGTAATAATTGCGGCATATTCTCGATAAAATGCCACAACCAAGCCTAATCGCATCCAAGTTGCCTCATTATAGAAACAGGTAACTCAATTTCTAGCCAGCAAAAAATTAACATTGTGTACTGGTAGCTTCACGATGTTCTCCGTTATTGTATGCTGCTGCTTCGCTAGCCACACCAGATCACAGATACCATCCGTCGGTTCGAATGCAGCAGGAGCATGCATCAGGATCTCGCGCACTTGCTGTTGATCAAAACGGTGACAAGCATCATCCAGCGAGGCCAGCAAGGGGCGCAGTCGGGACCAGGGCAGCCAGCTCTCTTGTGCCACCATGATCCTGGGGTGTTCGGTTCCTCTGGCATCATCACCAATCAGTAACTCTTCGTAGAGCTTTTCGCCCGGCCGCAACCCCGTCACCTCTATGGCGATATCACCATCGGGACGCTGCTCATCACGCAGTGTCAGGCCGCTGAGGCGTATCATGCGCTTGGCCAGCTCCATGATCCGTACCGGTTGCCCCATATCGAGCACAAAGACGTCGCCCCCCTCCCCCATGGCGCCGGCCTGGATCACCAACTGGGCAGCCTCAGGTATCGTCATGAAGTAACGGATGATATCGGGGTGAGTCAGGGTGATAGGCCCCCCCTTATCTATCTGCTGTCTGAATAACGGCACCACTGAGCCGGAAGATCCAAGAACATTGCCAAAGCGCACCATACAAAAACGGGTGCTGTGCTTCTCGCGGGTCAAGGCTTGCAAGATCAATTCGGCCAGACGCTTGCTGGCCCCCATGGTATTGGTTGGCCGCACGGCTTTATCGGTAGAGATCAGCACGAATGTTTCCACCCCTGCCTCAATGGCCGCCTGTGCCGCATAAAGAGTGCCGAATACGTTGTTACGTACTCCTTCAATGATATTGAACTCGACCAGCGGGACATGTTTGTAAGCCGCGGTATGGTAGACGGTCTGGATCCTGAAGCTCTGCATCACCGTTTTTAGACGATGCTGGCGCTGTACTGAACCCAATAACGGCACCAGCTCTGTTTCGATCTGCTCGCGCTGACACTGTTCACGCAGATTCTTATTTAAGGCATAGAGAGCATATTCAGATAGCTCGAACAGAACCAAGGTGGACGGTCGGCACCGCAAGATTTGGCGACAGAGCTCAGAACCAATAGAGCCACCGGCACCTGTCACCATGACCGCTTTGCCCTTGATATTGGCTTCCATCAAGGTGGTCACAGGCTCTACCGGATCTCTGCCCAACAGATCGTCGATGGAGACCTCATTGAGCTGATCTATGCGAGCCGAGCCATTGACCAGATCGGCCATTCCCGGGATAGAGAGCACTTCGCAAGAGAGGGGCTCAAGTGCATTAATCACCTCCTGACGACGAGCCCTGGTGCTGCTCGGCATAGCCAGCAAGATCTTCTGCACCCCATGGTGGTCAATCAGAGTTGGCAGCTGAGCACTGTGATAAACGGTACAACCCTGGATCACGCATCCCTGTTTGGCGGGATCGTCATCAATAAAGGCGACGGGATAAAACTCATTACCTTGCAACAAGGCCATTTGCAGTTGTCGACCCGAAGAGCCCGCGCCATAGATCAATACCTGGGTACGAGCCAAACGGGTGGTATTAAGGAGCGCCCGGAAAAACAGCCGCACACCGCCAACCAGTAACACCAAAAAGGAGAGATAGATAACCGAGACCGTTCTCGGCAGAAAGATATCAAAGTAAAACGCAGAGAGAACAAAGAAACAGGTTGAAAGAAATGCCCCTAGCGAGATTGTCCATAATACCCGAAAGCTGACATATCGCAGCACTGCGCGATAAAGCCCCAGCCTTACAAACAAACTGATGCTGACAATGATAATTGCGCCAAGCAGTGCCCAGTGATGCGGGCTATCGATTGGCCAGTTGTGTTCAAGCCGGATCCAGTACGCACCCCAATAGGTCATGGTGATCAAGAGCATATCAACGGCGACAGAGATGACACGCTTGCTGGCTCGTGACAGGGAGCCCAGGCAAGTCAGTAGCCAGCTCCCTCCGGGTAAAAGCTCATTTCTCATTCTGGTACTCCTGCATTCAGGTGATACGCAAGAAAGGCTAACGGCAAGTAGGCAATGACCAGACCGATCACACCATCGAGCTGGCCCAATACAATCATGACAGCGATCGGCGCAAGCCAGAGGCTATTTAAAACAAGCACAGCCAAGGTCACGTTTCGATGACTTTGCCAACGTCTCGCCAGATATTGATAGCCATGAGTACGATGCGCCTCGCTCAGACGACATTTCAGACGATAGCGATTCAGTAACGTCCAGGTCGCATCAACCACAAAGACTCCGAGCATGACGAGCCATGCCCACAGGAATTGAGGCGCAGAAGCGGCATCCAGCAGCATCAGGGAAGCCAGCATCAAGCCAAGAAATCCGCTGCCACCATCCCCCATAAAGATCCTGGCGGGCGGAAAATTCCAGCACAAGAAGCCAGCCGCCGAAATCCCCAGTAGCAGGATCAAACTGGCAGACGACCACTCCCCCCCAACCAGATAGTGAAATAACGTCATGAACAGACAGACGACAACGGCTTCACCTGCCGCCAAGCCATCGATGCCATCCATAAAGTTGTAGAGATTGATAAACCAGATCACCCCCAGCCAGACCAGCAGGTAACCAAACCAGGCCAGATCGAGCTGCCAACCAAAGAAGGTCAGCGCTGGCAAACCATTAACCGCAGAAACCACCAAAGCGGCCGCCATGCTCTGCACAATCAGGCGGGTTCGAGGCTTGAGAGAGATGTGGTCATCGATAAAACCAACCAATGCAATCCCCAGCGCCGCAGCCCATATCAATGCAAAGCTGCTCTGGGATATGCCGGCGGGCAGTGGGATCAGGGTAACAAACAACGGGGCTGCCAGCAGAAAGGTCGCCACGATAGCCATGCCACCGCCTCTCGGGGTAGGCACCTGATGCGAACTGCGATGATTGGGTTGGTCAAGCAAGCGGGTCTGGGCGTAGCGCCTGAGCAGGCCGGTCATGGTAATTGAAAGAAAAAGACAAAATATCGACAACAAAACAAATGCCAGCATCAAGACGACTCACTATGGATTGACGCCATCAGAGATAAGGTCTGAGAGAGCGAATAGGGTGCCGACCATTGTAATCGGCTCTGAGCCTTGCGGGTATTCATTTCCAGAGAGCCATAAATCCGTTGTAGCTTGGCATCAATCCCCAAACAGCGTCCAAGCCCTCTTATTACTCCTGGTGGGAGATAAAAGAGCCGACAGCTAACGCCTTCTGCTTCTGCAATCGCCGCCAACAACTGAGACGTCGACACTGCGACAGGATCTGCGACTAAAAAGACCTGATTCACTGCAGCCGGGTGCGCCATCGCATGGGCAATAAAGTCACACAGATTAGGTAACGCCAACAGGCTACGCGCATTGGTCAAACGGGCAAAAGGGAGCGGGATCCCTTTGCGCACCCAGGTCATCATGCTGGCAAAGTTAGCCTTCACTCCTTCTCCATAGATAAGAGGAGGACGAATGATGGTTACAGCCATACCACACTCTTTCGCGAGTGCCATCAGCCCCTGTTCCGCCTCATACTTCGAGCGTCCATAGGGATCTTCTGGCGGACTTTGCACATTCTCATCAAATGGCTTGCCAGGCTCGGTCTGCTCGCCATTCACTTTTATCGAACTGATAAAGATGAAGCGCTTCACCCCTGCCTCAGCCGCTTGTCGAGCAAGAGCGAGGGTGCCCTCTGTATTCACCGCTCGAAAAGCCGCCAAAGGATCTGTCGCGGTTTCCGACATCACATGCACCCTGGCTGCACAGTGAACAACCACATCCACCTGTTGCAATTGGGCTGTCCAGTTTGCATCGGCAGTCAGAGAGGGAGCCTGAACATGGTAAGAAGCCAGCGGGTGACTTCGCACCGCTCCTTTAACATTCGCCCCCAGCGCCAGCAAGTGTTCACAGACCGCCTTGCCTACAAATCCGTTGGCACCTGTGACAAGAATTCTAGGTATGGACATACAGTTTGAGATAGGCATTTCAAGATGAATAATAATTTGAGATAACCTTTTCATATAACGTCATATATTTATCAATCATGACGTCGGCAGTAAAGTTATGTTCAAATCTAGCCTTTGCATTTTTCCCCATACGCTCAGCTTCATCTTGATCATCCCATAACTTTTTCATTGCAGATGAGAGAGCCTCACTATTTGCTGGCTCAACTGCCAAGCCGGTTTCACCATGCAGATTTATATATGTAGTGCCTGTACCAATTTCGCAAGTAATCATTGGCTTACCATACATTGATGCCTCTAACAAAGTCATACCAAACGCTTCAGAACGCAGATGAGATGGAAATACCACAGCGTAACATAACTCCAGTAAAATATTTTTTTCAGCGTCACTTACTGGACCAACAAACAACGTATTTTTTAATCCTAACTTATCCGCCTGAGACTTCAACTCCTTTTCACATGGGCCTTCACCAATTATTATCAAAGGATAATCAAGTCCACGCATAGCATCAAGGACAAATGACAACCCCTTATAATATCGTAAAAATCCGATAAAAAGAAAAAAACGCCCTTTTATTTTATCATTCCATTTATTCGATAACGATAGTTCTGCATAACTTGGAGATACCTTTTCCAGACCGAATGGTATCACCTCAACATCCTTTTTTAGGCTAGAGAGAACAGGGCTGGTCTTGACATAATTGGGTGAAGAAGCGACCACAGCATCAACTTTATTTAGAAAAGACATCATCAATGGCTTATAAAGTTGTAGCAGGTATTTTTGTTTGACAATGTCAGAATGGTAACTGACCACCGTCGGCTTTTTAGGATTAACCCAAAAATGAACGAGATCCATATAGGGCCACGGAAAATGATAATGAATAATATCAGCTTTCTCAGCCAGTCGCCTGAATTCGACAATCGCAGACCATGAAAAACCAGTCGAAGCTATATAAAAATCTTCTTTTGCAGCATGCACACTATGATTAGCGATGTTAAAATTTCGACCAGCATTATCAGCACTTAAACATAATACATCAACCTCATGCCCTCTTTTTACTGCACCTTCCGCAAGCTGATATATGACTTGTTGCACACCACCGTAAGCATCTGGATAATATGTTTTAAAAAAATGAAGAATTTTCATTATCTTCCAAGCCCTTATCTAAAAAATAGTTCTTTGTGTATTGATGAACATCTGGTGATGCAAGAAGGTCTACTATATCAAACCATTTATACTTTGAATGCTGAGCAACAGAGAATGAATTTATATCATGGTCTAGTTCTATTGAATACGCTAAAACAACATAGTGAGTTGGAGTCATAACGTCATAAAAAGAATCTTTATAAAAATGCTCGTAGACTCCAATAAATTTAGCTTTCGAACTCTGTAACGTCATACCAAGCTCATTCTCAGCAACTCTTTTAAAGGCATCTAATATAGCTTCTCCCTTTTTTATCCTGCCCCCCAAAACAAACCAATGATCGGCTGCAGGTCTATTTCTTCTGAGACCGAGAAGATATCGCCCTGAACTATCAGAAATCACCAGATCAATCGAGATTAAGGGGGTGTTTTTTATTGTTTTTAAAAAATCATCATCCGTAAGATGCATATCTCGCCCCAAGATGTTATTTATATTTCTTTGCTGGCACACCCACATAAATTCCGGGCTGATCTATAGTGTTTACAACACACGCACCGGCACCAACAGTAATCTCGTCGCGAACAGTAATATTGTTGATTATAGTCGCGCCAGCACCTATAAAACATAACGTCCCAATATTAACTGAACCTGCCACTGTACTGTTGACCGATACATGCGTAAATTCATCAACACAGACGTCATGTTCAATTATTGCACCTGAATTGATAATGCATCCCTCACCAATTTTAACTGAAGGACCAATGTGCCCATGATGACCGACGAATGTTCCTTTACCTATGATAGAGTTAATACCAATCGTGGCTGTGGCAGAAATCAAGGTGGCAACTTGCCACCCCATTTTCCCCAATATCTCTAACTGTAACTTTCTTTTATGATTATCACCTACTGCAGAAAAAAAAATCCACTCATCGGGAGAGATTACATCCCATGAAGGAAAAACTGGATAACCCAAAATACTCTCGCCAGGTTTTGCATTATCATCAATAAAGCATAACGTTGAAAATCCTAACGACAATGCTACATCAGCCACACTTCTTGCATGTCCACCACATCCTAAAATGGCCAACTTCTTTGAATCTACCACATTATTTCTCCAAGCAACTAATACGCTCAAGTATATCGATATGCTCATTTACAACATCAGACCATGTACGCATTGATAACTGATCGTATATCTGCAACTGTTTTCGTAGTAAGATGTCCTTATGGTGGAGTGCCCATTCTATTCTCTTAGCCATATCTCTCCAATCATATGGATCAAAAAATGTCATTTCCTGTAACTCAGGGTCAGTAAGAATTTCTTCAGTTACAGGAATACGAGCCATAACAACTGGTGTATTAACAGATAACGCCTCAGTAAATGTAAATGGACACCCACCTTCACTTAGACTTGGATTAACTGCCAAACTTGCCAATTTATAACAAGCTGCGAGCTCTTGCATTGTTAGTCCATGCAGAAATAAAATTTCGTGTTGCAGATTGTGACTAATAACAAATTCTTTTACTTCAGGCATAACACTAACACTGCCGGTAACGATCAGTTTGTACTGAACGAATTTTTTTCGTAAAAGATACTCATACGCTTTGAATAAACTTATTATGTTTTTATTTGGCCTGATCTGGCTAGCATAAAAAACAAACTCTACATCTTTATTTTTAAATATTGAAACATAATTCTGCTCATTCGATTTGCGAATAGCGGACATGAGTAACGACTTGGCATAATGGGTAGTTGCCTCTTCATTATCTGGTAGACCAGTAATATTAATGAAGCTATCAACTTTATTAGCGGCGTGATGTACTACAGACACCTTGTCCATTGATACTTGATAGCCATCAATAAGTGTATTCCATTTTACCACTTCACTATAAGTTACAAAGTGATCCCCTGTTCTGATAGCCTCTTCTAACAATTTAAACGTCGATAGAGTTCTATCACCACCAATTTGAGAAAAGGCCACGGGAAACTCTCGTAAAACAACATCAGGTACACACATTAATCGAGGGGCATCGATCTTGTTAAACTCAGGCCAATAGGCTGTTGGACAATACCATGCAGATATATCATGCATACTATCGATTAATGCGCTTATACGCTTCCCTTCCACCAACTCCATGTTACGGTAGAGACGCAATACAAATCCATCATCTTTAGGCGAGTAAATCATTTTCATGAAACGGCCTATGTACTTGGAAAACCTGCCCAGCACAATTAGTTTCAATCTACGAATAAAAAAGAACGCCAATAAAAAAGGAAACGAAAAAATAAAAAATAATGGGAAAATGATTAAAGCCAGCAGAAATAACAAACACCCTTCAATGCCTAAAAGGATCAGATCCAATTTTGTGTATGCATTTAACAAACGCTTTTCCACATAATGGAAAATATTTTCCTTCAAGCTAGCAACCAACTCCAGTAAAAACGATTTGAGTGTTTTTCTTTTTTGTCTTTTCGTTTTACGGTTAATGTACCAATGGTAAAGATCCAGTAAAAGTGGTCTTTTATCTGGCGAGCGAATCGAAAAACTGTCATGTGGTACATTCTCACTATCAAAAAGGTCATATAGATCTTTCGTAGACCAACTAGGACAAACCAAGGTAAACTTTACATCATCACGTGCTGCAGCACCTTTAAGAAAGGCAGCCAAGTAACGACCAAGTCCCTCCTTTCGTAAATCAACAGATGGGGCATAGCAAAGATAAATTCCAAATTTTCTCACAGACATTCGCGTATTACCCCCCAATAATGCTTAGCCAGATTTTGCACTCGTTGTTCTTTCAGTATATCTTTACTAGGCAAATTTTTTCGAAGATGCAAAGCTTGCTCTTCTATATATTTTAGCTGCCAAGCCATTTGCTCCGGCGAGTTTGCATCAGACCATGTTAAATTAAGTGAAAACTGTCTATCTATTTCACGCATTGCCGGATAATCAGAGGAGAGTGCAGGTATATTCAGATAGGCAGCCTCAATAACCGAAAAAGTACCATTATCAATGCGCGCAGGATGCCATATAAATGCTGCTTTTTTTAGTGCTTTTTTATATTCTAAATCGGATAACTCACCACATAATTTTATCTTACGTTTCAACGACTTACTATTATCAACAGTTCTCACAAACTCGCTCAAATATGAAAGTTTACTTTCCATTATACTCTGAGTATTAACTCCAGTAATAAAGCATGTAAGAGAACCGGCTAGCTGATTATAATAAATTTCTAATGCTTTGACAGCATTGAGATGATTCTTATGTGGACTGAGATTAGTTGTCCAAATGAAATAATCGCCAACATCTTTTTGCTGCTCATCTGAAAACGAAAAGTCAGGTGCCAACATAGGTAACCTAGCAATTCTGTCAGACTCAATACCAGCATATTGTTGCGCATCTCGGCAAGTAAACTCAGTAGTAACCAAGACTCGCTCAGCTTGTGTTGCTGCTTTCAAGTAGGGATGATCAGCACCTCCTTGCAAAATTGAAACATATCGCTGCAAATAATCGTATACCATCAATACTATCGGTCTTACTGGAAGCAGCGTTTTGTCCAGCCTGTCGGAAACGAAAACCCAAATATCACAATCATAGAAATTACTGATGCTGTCATTGGGCACCATATATGATTCATCTACGGCACACCAGCCATCATGACCAGCATACTGCATAGCACGTGTAGCATCATCTTTAGAAAGATGTTGCCAATAGAAGCTTCTCCTTTGAATTTTTGGATTTAAATCCCGCAATTCATTAGCATGCTCTAATTCATCAATTGTTGGATGCGCAAAAACGACCTCACATTCTTCATTAGCCTGTTGACTACCAAGTAATATGGCATCAGCTAAAAGCTTAGCGCCTCGCAGACTCCCCCCTCGATACTCAATCGGAACAATTACACCAATTCGCTTTTTTCTAGTGATATATGTAGGGCGAGCTTTCTGCTGGAGGCGATGCTCTTTTAATCCATCAACGACAAGGCTAAAGTTTCTTTTCCATATTGAAGCACAATACTCTGGCATCATTTGCTCAAGAAGCACATGCTGTGTTTTTCTAATATCATTGATTAACTGTTCATCGCCATTTAAAATTTTTCTAATCTTAGCCTTAGCCTCTGCAATTGTTTCACATCTGCCAGGTAAATCCCCGCCACCCATCAAATCCAGCATTCCCCCAGCCATATATATTAATGGCATACCAGCTTGTATAGCTTCAAAGGGATGATAATGTATATGATTTAGTTCAGTGGAATGATAAAACATAACGCTGCATTGTTGCATGTTATCAGAGTGCTCTTCTTTAGATACAAAGCCGAGTACTTTCTTATCATTAACAGCTATTGGCTGCGCACCACCAATGATATAATCAAACTCTTTAAAATCACGAACAAAGGATTCATAAATACTTTTAAAGTATGGAGATGTTCCTATTCTAGGACAGACAAATAGTATCGTCTTTCTTTTTCCAGTCCAATTATCAGGTTGATATTTACCTTTTAAACCAACAGGCAAATAGCATGAGCGCTTTGCTAAATATGGCATTTCTACATCGGAAATATGCTCATAGCCACAACCAAACCAGAATCTTTTCCCCATCGATTTAATCGTTGATACTACATTATCTCCACACTCACTTCTTAGTAAAGAAGAATAATTGTATCCCTTAGATAATCCAAATACACGAAGAATGACGGCACCATTAAAATTTTTAATGGTTGACTTAATTTGCTTTGGGAAGAAGCCAATTATCGCATAATCAAAATATTTATTGACAATATCCCAAGCGTTTTTACTGGGCGACTCATACCAATTTTGTTCATTTAAAATATCAAGTTCATGCCTAGGGATAGTCAATTTATCGTCAAAATCGAATGTAATACTTGCCGATAAATTTCCCTCATCATATGGAAACTTTTTTGGAAGATATATTTCTTCAATACCAAACTCTATTAGCTGAGGTATTTCAAAGTTTCTTAATGTTGAATGGTTAAGCAGCCACAACACTCGATTTTTCATGCTAAATCCAGATTATTGACTCGTTTATAGGCAATGATCGCATCATCAATGGGGCCATCAAAAATGTATTCACCATGATGAAATACAATCCCTCTTGAACAAATATTTTTCAATGCGCTGAAATCATGTGATGCTAAAACTAGTATTTCAGCATTCTCAATCAAACTCATTATTCTGCTTTTAGCCTTTGCCATAAACTGAGCATCACCAGCACCAATCACTTCATCTAGGAGCAAAATATCGCCACCAACTGCTGTGGATATAGCAAATGCTAGTCTTACCTGCATGCCTGCAGAGTAAGTTTTAATTGGATAATCAATAAACTCACCCAAACCAGCAAACTCAACGATCTCATTTTCTTTCTCTTTCATAAAAGTCGGAGAGAGGCCAAGCAGAAGACCACGATAGAGAATATTCTCTCGGCCTGTTGCATCAGGTTCAAAACCTAGACTCAAATCAAAAAGAGAACGAACTTGCCCTTCAACAATTAATTTACCACTAGATATAGGATAGAGACCTGCCACCGTTTTAAGAAATGTACTTTTTCCTGCACCATTATGCCCTAAGAGCCCGACCCTCTCTCCATTATTTATTTCTAGCGTAATATTTTTTAATGCATGAATATCAGAGACAGAACGCTCTGCTTTTCCTTTTTTAAAAGCAGCAGAGAAAAGAGACTTTAGTGACCGCTCTTTGTAAGCTACTGATGCATAATGAAGGTTAACATTCTCAAGTTTAATTTTATTCTTTTTCATAGGTAGAAGATCACTTTTTTCTCTGCATTTCGGCCAATCAGCCACGCAAGCAAAAATAGGAAAGCAGCAGTTATCAGACTAAATGTATAGTTCTCCAGACTCGGCCACTCACCTTTTAGTAGTGGTGCTCTTATAATTTGCAATACATGATACACAGGATTGTAATCGACTAGCCAATCCAATCCGCCAGAACGGAACATACGTTCTTCGAAATATACCGGAGAGATAAACCATATCGCTTGCATGACTAATCCCATCGCATGTGGTACATCTCTAAATCTAACCCCGATATAGGCTAGTAATGTTGATAATGGCCATGCAATAAGTGCCAATATTGGGAAAACAGTTAAGGTGGCTAGCCAGGTTATATTTATATTTTGTGGCAATACAACTATTGACCAAGCAAATAGAGCCAAACTGGCAAGTGCAAGTACTATAATGCTGCTCAAGACAGTTCGTAATGTATATATTGCTAATGGATGCTTGCATTGTTTAATGTAGGCATCTGCTTGCACAAACGCAAGTGAACCACCAATGGTATTGGCTACTACAAAATCCCAGACTATAATTCCTGACAAAATATAGGGTGCATACGTCACTATGTCCGTATTAAACATTTTACTAAAAACTATAGATATTAATAATGTCATACCTAAAGGTTGAATAAATGACCATAATACACCGAAAAAAGACCGCCGCCAACGAGAGCGTAGATCCGATAAAGCGAGATGCTGCCAAAAATATCTAGCATCCCAAATACCCCTAACATAATAAAGACTCATAGAACTCCCACCAACTTAAAATAACCCTTCACCAACGAAAGATGAAGGGTTATTTATTTAACATTACTTATTTAAATAAAAATCAGAAATTACGTTGCAGATATAATCAACATCTTTTTCCAATAATTCAGGGTAGCTTGGTAAATTCATTCCTCTTGAGCTGATATTTTCAGCAACAGGAAATTTATGTTCTGTAAATACATGTGGCATCGTATTAGCTAAAGGAAACAATGGCCTTGTCTCAACATCATGACTCTTTAGAACAGTTCTGAGCAAGTCTCTATCTTGTGCATTCTCGACTAGGATCGAGCACATCCAAAATGAATGCCTGGTATTCTCAATCTCTTTGTGGAATGTTATCGGCAAATGGTTTAATCGACGCTGATACCAACTGGCAATCTCTCTTTTTTTTGCAATTATCTCGTCTGCTTGCTCTAATTGTGCCAGGCCAATCGCAGCACATATATTTGTCATGCGATAATTAAATGCCAACGCATCATGCCAATACTCTTTAACCTTCGAAACACCTTGGCTCTTCAAGTGGCATGCCAAGTCATGGACATTTTTATCCTTTGAAACAACCATGCCACCTTCGCCGGTAGTTATTGTCTTATTTCCAAAGAAACTGAATGTTGCCACATCACCAAATGTACCAACATGCTTATTCTTATAAAGAGTACCGAACGCCTCCGCACAGTCTTCAATCAAAAACAAGTTATGTTTCTTACAAACATCGACTAACGCATCCATATCACATGGTAAACCATAAAGATGCACAGCCATGACAGCCTTGGTCTTTGTTGTGATTTTTGCTATTACATCATTGACATCGATGTTCCATGTATCTGGTAGCGAGTCAACATAGACTGCTTTTGCACCGGTCTGAATGATTGTATTCACTGAGGCAATATATGTGAATGAAGGAACAATAACCTCATCACCAGGACCAATACCTAAAGCAGCCAACGCCAAATGAAGTGCTACAGTACCATTACTCACTGTTGTACAATTTTCTGCACCAATATACTTTGAAAATGCTGATTCAAATCTGTTAATAAACTCACCTTTTGAAGAGATCCATGTTGAATCAAGGCATTCATTAACATATTTTTTTTCATTACCAGATAATCTTGGTTGATATACTGGAATCATAGTCACTCCACACTGACATTAACATCAAAGCCATGAGATTTCAGCAAGGCATGCTGGCGAGCTTGCTGCAAATCATATGCAACCATCTCACTTACCATTTCTGCGAGTGTCGTTTCCGGCTCCCAACCCAGCTTATTTTTTGCATTAGATGGATCACCAAGAAGAGTCTCTACCTCGGCCGGTCTGAAATAACGTGGATCAACACATACGATAATATCACCAACCTTCAATGCCGGCGCCTTATCTCCATAAATCGCCGAAACGACAGCTTTTTCCTCGACGCCGCTTCCAACAAAGTTCAATTCAATACCTAACTCAGCAGCGGCCATTTTTATAAATTCACGGACACTATATTGCACTCCAGTTGCAATGACAAAGTCCTCTGGCTGCTCTTGTTGCAACATCATCCATTGCATCTTGACATAGTCTCTTGCATGTCCCCAATCACGCAATGAGTCCATGTTTCCCATATACAGGCACTTTTCGAGGCCTTGAGCAATATTTGACAAACCTCGAGTAATTTTTCTAGTAACAAATGTTTCTCCACGACGGGGTGACTCATGATTAAACAAAATACCATTACAAGCATACATACCATATGCCTCACGATAATTCACCGTAATCCAGTACGCATACATTTTTGCAACAGCATAAGGGCTGCGCGGATAAAAAGGTGTTGTCTCTCGCTGCGGAATTTCTTGCACGAGGCCGTATAGTTCGGATGTCGATGCCTGATAAAAACGAGTTTTTTTTGTCAGTCCCAAGAAACGAATAGCTTCCAATAAGCGTAAAGTACCTATCGCATCAACATCCGCAGTATATTCTGGGGAATCAAAACTAACAGCGACATGAGATTGAGCACCAAGATTATAAACTTCATCTGGTTGAACTTCGGCTATAATTCTCGTTAGATTTGATGAATCCGTTAAGTCACCATAATGTAGTTTAAAATCAACGTTCTCTTCATGAGGGTCTTTATAAATGTGGTCTACACGTTGTGTATTAAACTGAGATGCACGGCGCTTAATACCATGGACTTCATACCCCTTCTCTAATAGAAACTCAGCCAGATATGAACCATCCTGACCAGTCACCCCAGTAATTAACGCTACTTTCTTGGACATTTTCAGAACTCTCCTTATAAGTTGTTGATCATTTTATGTAATGAATTCAAACCAGACGTTAACTTGCTTATATCGTTTTTGCTTTCAACATTAAGCCTTAGTAATGGTTCTGTGTTTGAAATGCGAACATTAAATCGCCAATCATTCATTTCAATACTAAGACCATCTACATATTCTACTTTGACAGCAAGTGGCGCATAGACCTCTTCCAGCTTCTTTATTATCTCAAGAGCATTATCAACTCTATAATTTATCTCACCACTGCATGGATAGGCTTTAACACGTTCAGCAACTAAACTAGACAATGTGGATTTTTTTAGTGATAGCAAGTTAATTACTAGTAACCAAGGAATCATACCGCTATCACAGTAGCCAAAGTCACGGAAATAGTGATGGGCACTCATTTCACCACCATATATTGCATTCTCACTGCGCATCCGTTCTTTAATAAAGGCGTGACCAGTTTTGCTTTGTACTGGTGTACCACCAGACTTTTCAACGATATCAATAGTATTCCATGTCAAGCGTGGATCATGAATGATTTTCTCATGAGGATTATCTACTAAAAATGCCTCTGCTAATAATCCAACAATATAGTATCCTTCGATGAAATCACCATTTTCATCAAACAGAAAACAGCGATCAAAATCACCATCCCAAGCAATACCCATATCAGCATGATAGAACTTTACCGCTTCCGATGTAGCACTTCTATTTTCAGGAAGCAATGGGTTAGGAATACCATTGGGAAAGTTACCATCTTCCTCATGATGAATTTTTATAAACTCAACAGGAACATTGAGGGTATTGAAACGTCGCTCGATAACATCAAGCACATGCCCTGCTGCCCCGTTACCGGCATTCACAACTAGCTTGAGTGGACGTAATTGATGCGGCTTTATATACGTCAGCAAATGATCGACATAAGCATCTAGTATCGATTTTTTAATCAATGTTCCTTGCCGGGAGGATGCAATAAAGTCACCCTTTTCAGCCAATGCTCGAATATCATTCAAACCACTATCACCACTAATTGGACAAGCATCACGACCAACCAGTTTCATGCCATTGTAATCCATAGGATTATGACTGGCCGTCACTTCTATAGCACCATCAATGTCTAACGTAAATGCTGCAAAATAGGTTTCTTCAGTCCCCGTAGTCCCTAAGTCGATGACATCACAACCGGCATCAAGAATCCCTCTTGCAAGTGCTTGCTTTAGGCTTTCGCTCGTGAGTCTAACATCGCCTCCAACAGCAATTGTCGTTGCATTTAGATACTGTGCAGTTGCACGGCCAATACGGTATGCAATCTCAGTGTTCAGCTCATCACCCAGTTTGCCGCGAATATCGTAAGCTTTAAAACAAGTAAGATTCATGATGCCCCCTAAATTAAATTCCTTTTCAATAATCAATGATGTCATCTTCACCTAAATATTCACCCGTTTGCACCTCTAGCATAACTAAATCGATGAGACCTGGATTTTTTAATTGGTGACGATGCCCAGCAGGAATATATGTAGATTGGTTAGCAGTTAGCAAGGCAATTTGATCTTCATAGAAAACCTCTGCAACACCAGATAATACCACCCAGTGTTCATTTCTATGATGATGCATTTGCATCGTTAAGCTAGCCCCAGGTTTAACTTCAAGTCTTTTTATTTTAAAACGCTCTCCCACCTCAAGTAACGTATAACGTCCCCATGGACAATAGACTGTACGATGTATTTTATATGCATCATTGTTTATCGTCTTAAGGTGATTATAAATTAATTTTACATCCTGACTACTTTCTTTGTGAGCGACCAATAGAGCATCAGCAGTATCAACAATTACTAGGTTTTCTACACCTACAGCACCAATAACCCGATCCTCGCTCGAAATATAACAATTTGAGGTAGCATGTAAAATTGCATGTCCCTGAACGGTGTTTCCATCGTCATCAGCTTGATGTAGTTCACTTATTGCAGCCCAAGACCCAATATCACTCCAGCCTATGTCACATGGAACTACTGAAACATTTCCTGATTTCTCCATCACGGCATAATCTATCGAGATGTCTGGAACATGGATAAATGTGTCAGGGTCCAGATCAATATGCTTGACCTTTTTACTTTGAACCGAATCGGACTTGTCAAGGCAAGCTTTTGTTGCTATCAATACTTCCGGACAATGCAAGTCCATTTCTGCAATCATTGTACTTGCTTTAAAGCAAAACATACCTGAATTCCAGAAGAAGCGACCGCTTTCAACGTACTCAATTGCCTTATCCAATGTTGGCTTTTCAACAAAGCGCAAAACCTCTGTACCAAGAGCTTCAATGTAACCATAACCTGTTTCAGGTATTGTGGGTTTAATACCAAATGTGACTAACCGCCCTGCTTTTGCCAATTCAATAGCGCAGGAAACAGCATCATCGAATGCAACTTGCTCTGTGATCAAGTGATCAGCAGCCAAGACCAACAAGACCGCATCATCGCCATATGTATCGCGAGCATAAATTGCTGCAGATGCTACTGCTGCTGCAGTGTTACGGCCATAAGGTTCAAGAATAAATGAAGTCTGAATTTCATTACTATTAACTTCTTTAAATGAATCTAGTGTTTTGAAATAAAGGTCTCGATTAGTAATAGTTAATACTTCACTGACATCTGATAATTTTGCTCCACGTAAAAATGCTTTTTGTAAAAAACTTTGATTATCCGATAGTTTAATGAATGGCTTGGGATGTTGTTCACGTGAAACAGGCCATAATCTTGAACCGCTTCCACCACACATAATAGCAGGAATTAAGACAGTCATAGATACACCATAATGTATTTAATGTGTTGATATGATTTTCAGAAATGTTTAGCTGCCATAAATGGCTTTGCATTTTTATCTTTAAGAGATAATATAGGGAGCATATCACTCTCCCACTCTATTCCTAGTTGCTGGTCATTCCAACATATTGTATGTTCAAAGTCAGGTCTATAATAATTGGTTGCTTTATATAAAACTTCTGCTGTTTCTGTTCTAGTTATAAAACCATGGGCAAACCCTTTCGGAATCCACAATTGTCGCTTATTCTCAGCTGATAGATGAACACCGACCCATTTGCCAAAGGTCGGCGAATTTTCACGAATATCCACTGCTACATCAAATACTTCTCCCACAACACATCGCACCAGCTTTCCCTGGGCGTGTGGTGATGATTGATAATGCAGTCCACGCAACACGTTTTTCGAAGATTTAGAATGATTATCTTGAACAAAAGTAACAGGGTATCCTACTGCTTCCTCGAACAGTTTATGGTTGAAACTCTCAAAGAAAAAGCCACGCTCATCACCAAATATTTTTGGCTCAAAAATAAGTACATCAGGTATCGTGGTCTCGATTACATTCATCTTCATATCCATATTTTATTTAGTTTATTTTGCAGGAACGGGTGCACACCCTTAACTCCAACTCATACTTTCGAAACCATCTTTAACAGGTATTGTCCATAAGCATTTTTCGCAAGTGGTGTCGCCAACGTTTTTACTTGCTCTGCATCAATGAATTTCTTGCGATAGGCGATCTCTTCAGGACAAGCGACTTTCAACCCCTGACGGGTCTCGATGGTCTGAATAAAGTTGCTCGCTTCAATCATGCTCTCGTGGGTACCGGTATCAAGCCAAGCATAACCACGGCCCATCATGGCCACCGACAGATTACCTTGTTCCAGGTAGATACGGTTTACATCGGTTATCTCCAGCTCGCCACGGGGCGACGGCGTCAGACTCTTGGCGATCTTGACCACGCTGTTGTCGTAGAAATAGAGGCCGGTTACCGCATAGTTGCTCTTGGGCTCCAGTGGCTTCTCCTCCAGAGAGATCGCGGTGCCCTCTTTATCAAACTCAACCACCCCATAACGCTCGGGGTCATGCACATGGTAGGCAAAGACGGTAGCACCGCTCTCTTTGGCCACTGCCGCCTCCAACTGTTTCTGCAAGTCGTGGCCGTAGAAGATGTTGTCCCCCAACACCAGTGCACAGGGGTCTGAACCGATAAACTCTGCACCCAGAATAAAGGCTTGTGCCAACCCGTCCGGGCTTGGTTGAACCTTGTATTGCAAACTCAGGCCCCACTGACTGCCATCACCTAGCAATTGCTCAAAACGGGGGGTATCTTGCGGCGTGCTGATGATCAAAATATCGCGAATTCCCGCCAGCATCAGGGTGCTGAGAGGATAGTAGATCATCGGCTTGTCATAGATAGGCAACAGCTGCTTGCTCACTGCCATGGTTACCGGATAGAGACGGGTGCCTGAGCCGCCGGCCAGAATAATGCCTTTACGTTTGGTCATGATGCTTGTTTCTTATATAGAGGAAGCATGGCTTTAGGCCACCTTTCCGTTTTATCCCTGCCAGCTAGGGAGGCAGTCACTACATCCCTGGCCAGTAATTTACTTGCCAAGGATCTCGGTCAACATCCGCTCCACACCGACTGTCCACTCCGGCAGCACCAGATCGAAGGTGCGCTGGAATTTGCCGGTATCCATGCGGGAGTTATGGGGGCGTTTGGCCGGGGTAGGGAAGGCGCTGGTCGGCACCGCATTGAGTTGTGTCACCGCCAGTTCAACGCCAGCCTCTCTGGCTTTGGCAAACACCAGCTGGGCGTAGTCAAACCAGGTGGTGGTACCGGAGGCAATCAGATGGTACAGCCCGGCGACCTCGGGTTTGCGCTGCGCCACGCGGAGAGCATGGGCGGTGCAATCGGCCAGCAACTCGGCGCCGGTCGGAGCGCCAAACTGGTCATTGATCACTGACATCTCGCTACGCTCTTTGCCAAAGCGCAGCATGGTCTTGGCAAAATTGGCTCCGCGGGCGGCGTAAACCCAGCTGGTGCGGAAGATCAGGTGACGGGAACAAAGTGCGGCCCCTTGCTCACCCGCAAGCTTGGTTTCGCCATAGACGTTGAGCGGGGCGGTTGCATCGGTTTCCCCCCAGGGGCGCTCACCGCTGCCATCAAATACATAGTCGGTGGAGTAATGCACCAACCAGGCACCCAATGCTTCCGCTTCTTTGGCTATCGCTGCCACGCTGGTCGCGTTGAGCAGCTCGGCAAATTCACGCTCGCTCTCCGCCTTGTCGACTGCGGTGTGGGCCGCAGCGTTGACAATCACATCCGGCTTGACCAGACGTACAGTGTCGGCCACCCCTGCCGGGTTGCTGAAATCGCCGCAATAGTCGGTGGAGTCAAAATCAACGGCAGTGATGCGCCCCAGCGGCGCCAGTGCGCGTTGCAGCTCCCAGCCTACCTGGCCGTTTTTGCCAAACAGCAGAATATGCATCAGGCACGCTCCCCATCATTCTGTTCAATCGAGGAATAGTGTTGCTCAATCCAGGACTGGTAGGCACCGCTCTTGACGTTGCTGACCCACTGCTGGTTATCCAGATACCACTGCACAGTTTTGCGAATACCGGATTCAAAGGTCTCTTGCGGTTGCCAATCCAGCTCTGCGCTCATCTTGGTCGCATCGATGGCATAGCGGCGATCGTGGCCAGGGCGATCCGCCACATAGGTGATTTGCTCACGATAAGAGCCCACCTTCGGCACCATCTCGTCCAGCAGATCGCAGATGGTGTGTACCACCTCCAGATTCTGCTTCTCGTTATGACCGCCGATGTTGTAGGTCTCACCGACCACGCCTGTGGTCGCTACCTTGTAGAGCGCACGCGCGTGATCTTCCACGTAGAGCCAGTCACGGACCTGGTCGCCCTTGCCATAGACAGGTAACGGCTTGCCATCCAGCGCGTTAAGAATGACCAACGGGATCAGCTTCTCGGGGAAGTGGTACGGGCCGTAGTTGTTGGAGCAGTTGGTGACGATGGTCGGCAGACCGTAGGTGCGGCGCCAAGCGCGCACCAGATGGTCGCTGGAAGCCTTGGAGGCAGAATAGGGGCTGCTGGGGGCGTAGGGGGTGGTCTCGGTAAAGAGCGGCAATGGTTCACCGGCAGCCACTTCATCCGGATGAGGCAGATCACCATACACCTCGTCGGTGGAGATATGGTGGAAGCGGAAGGCCGCCTTGCGTACCTCGTCCAGACCGTTCCAGTAAGCGCGAGTCGCTTCCAGCAACATATAGGTGCCGACGATATTGGTCTCGATAAAGTCAGCCGGCCCTGTAATGGAGCGGTCAACATGGCTCTCGGCGGCCAGATGCATCACGGCATCCGGCTGGTGCAAGGCAAACACCCGATCCAGCTCGGCGCGATTGCAAATATCCACCTGCTCAAACACATAACGCTCGCTTGACGATACATCGGCCAAGGATTCCAGATTGCCGGCATAGGTGAGTTTATCGAGATTGATAACGGAATCTTGGGTATCACGGATAATATGGCGCACCACGGCAGAGC
Organism: Aeromonas sp. 604176; assembly: GCF_049170755.1. NCBI lineage: Bacteria > Pseudomonadati > Pseudomonadota > Gammaproteobacteria > Aeromonadales > Aeromonadaceae > Aeromonas > Aeromonas sp. 604176. Next base: position 6,887 of record NZ_JAAKNE010000022.1, on the reverse strand, counting down.
CGATAAAGCCGGCACCACCGGTCACGAGGATTTTCATAAATATGTATCTCTTGCGAGGCGTTGATATGACATCAGAGAGAGGCTGGCTATCCACTAATGCGTTATTGAAACACCCAATAGACTGCAATTTAACCAGCGCCAACAGCAGCAAAACAATAAATGAACATTATTTGTGCAAATCGCTGAATAATCTCAAGGCTACCGCCCTTGGGTTACAGCCCCCAGTTTGCTGCTTTTAACCAAATTAGGTCTGCTGTTGGTCATCATGTCCTCCAGCATTTTGCTGTCTTGATGGTGTGTAGCACAGCTTTATGGCCCAAGACCAAGAAAGAGCGGACACTACCTATCCAACCCTATAAGACGCAGATTCTATCTTGTTTCCAGCCGAGCTGCACAGCAGAAACTGACTTGCCCCTCACCTCTGAAAAGGAGTCGATAGAAAACCACCTCACGGCGACATAATTTCTCGAAAAGAAGCAGTATTAACTTAATAATTACGCTTAAGTTACCGTTTTTACGGAAAAAAAATAGAGCGACTTTCCAAGTCGCTCTATTTATTACTCAGTCATACCTGATGTATTTGTCTTATTGTGATCTGCCACCCAGAACTTCAGGGGTTACTTTGCTCAGTCACCTTTTGACTCAACTGCTGCAACCATGCGCGCCTCTTTACTTTTGTGGCTAGTGAAGTAACGCATCACCAGCACGAAGAAGAGCGGGACGAAGAAGATGGCCAGCACGGTGGCGCTGATCATCCCCCCCATTACGCCGGTACCGATTGCATTACGGCTGCTGGCACCGGCGCCGGAGCTGATCACCAGCGGCAGCACCCCGAGGATAAAGGCGAGCGAGGTCATCAGGATCGGACGCAGACGCAGGCGTGCCGCCTCCACCACAGCCTCACCCAACCCCATCCCCTTGTCGTAGAGCTCTTTGGCAAATTCCACGATCAAAATCGCGTTTTTCGCCGACAAGCCTATGGTGGTGAGCAGGCCTACCTGGAAGTAGACGTCGTTCTCCAGCCCACGCAGGGTGGCGGCCACAATGGCTCCCAGTACCCCGAGCGGCACCACCAGCATCACCGAGAACGGAATGCTCCAGCTCTCGTAGAGGGCCGCCAGACAGAGGAACACCACCAACAAGGAGATGGCGTAGAGCGCAGGAGCCTGTGAACCGGCCTGACGCTCCTGGAAGGAGAGCCCGGTCCACTCGATGCCCACCCCTTCCGGCAGCTGTTTCACCATCTGCTCGATCGCAGCCATCGCATCACCGGTACTCTTGCCGGGCGCAGCCTCACCGACGATCTCCATCGCCGGCACGCCGTTGTAACGCTCCAGACGCGGTGAGCCGAAGCTCCACTCGGTGCTGGCAAAGGCGGAGAAGGGCACCATCTGACCGGCACTGTTGCGCACATACCAGAGCTTGAGATCTTCCGGGTTCATCCGGAAGGGGGCATCCGCCTGCATGTAGACCTTCTTGATCCGGCCCCGGTCAACGAAGTCATTGACGTAGGACGAGCCCCAGGCGGTAGCCAGGGTGTTGTTGATGTCCGCGATGGAGAGCCCCTGCGCCAGCGCCTTCTCGTAGTCGATCTTGATATCGAGCTGCGGCGTATCTTCCATCCCGTTCGGGCGTACCCGCACCAAGGTGGGATCCTGCGCCGCCATGCCGAGCAGCTGGTTACGCGCCGCCATCAGCTTGTCGTGACCGATACCGCCACGATCCTGCAGGAAGAAGTCAAAACCGGTCGCCGTACCCAATTCAGGAATAGATGGCAAGTTGAAGGCGAACACTTGCGCCTCCTTGATGCTGAACAGATAGCCCATGGCGCGACCGATAATGGCGTTGGCACTGCGATCAGGACTCTTGCGCTCGCTCCAGTCCCTGAGTTTGATAAAGGCCATACCCGCGTTCTGGCCACTACCGGCAAAACTGAAGCCCGATACAGTCAATACGGCATCCACGTTATCCTTCTCGTTGTCCAGGAAGTAGTCACGCATCTGGGCCAGCACCACCTCGGTGCGCTGCTTGGTAGCTCCGACCGGCAGTTGCACCATGGACATGATGACCCCCTGATCCTCTTCCGGCAGGAAGGAGGTGGGCATCCGCATAAAGAGCACTGCCAGTACCGCCAGCATGGCGCCGTAGATCAGGCTGTAGCGCACGCCCTGCTTGATCACCTTGCGCACGCCGCTCTGATAGCGATTGGTACCCGCATCAAAGGCGCGGTTGAACCAGCCAAAGAAGCCGCGCTTGGCTCCAAACTCGCCATGTTTCATCGGCTTGAGCAGGGTGGCACAGAGCGCCGGAGTCAGGATCAACGCCACCAGCACCGACAGCACCATGGCCGAGACGATGGTCAGCGAGAACTGGCGATAGATGGCGCCGGTCGAGCCGCCGAAGAAGGCCATCGGCACGAACACGGCGGAGAGCACCAGGGCGATCCCCACCAGTGCGCCGGTGATCTGGGTCATCGACTTGCGGGTGGCTTCCAGCGGGGAGAGATCCTCCTCGCTCATCAGACGCTCCACGTTCTCCACCACAACGATGGCGTCATCCACCAGCAGGCCGATGGCGAGCACCATACCGAACATGGTGAGGGTGTTGATGGAGAAGCCGAACGCCGCCATCACCCCGAAGGTACCGAGCAGCACCACAGGCACCGCAATGGTCGGGATCAGGGTGGCGCGGAAGTTCTGCAGGAACAGATACATGACGCAGAACACCAGGAAGATCGCCTCGATCAGGGTCTGCACCACCTCCTCGATGGAGATCTTCACAAACGGCGTGGTGTCGTAGGGGTAGACGATCTCCATGTTGGCCGGGAAGTAATCCGACAGCTCATTGAGCTTGGCACGCACCTTCTCGGCGGTATCCAGCGCGTTGGCGCCGGTCGCCAGCTTGATGGCAACCGCGGCGGTAGACTGGCCGTTGTAGAGCGCATCGGCGTCATAGCTTTCGCCCGCCAGCTCGACCCGGGCCACATCTTTCAGTCGTACCTTGGAGCCATCCTGATTCACCCGCAGCAGGATATCGTTGAACTGCTCCACGGTAGAGAGACGGGTCTGCCCCATGATGGTGGCGGTGAACTGCTGATCTTCCACCGACGGAGTACCGCCCAGCTTGCCGAAGGCCACCTGGGCGTTCTGCGCCTTGATGGCCGCCTGCACATCCCCCGGGGTCATCTGCACCCGGTTGAGTTTGTTGGGATCGAGCCACACCCGCATGGAATACTGGCTACCGAACAAGGTGATATCCCCTACCCCGTCCAGACGGCTCAGGGGCTCCTTGATATTGGAGACCACATAGTCCGCTAGGTCGTCGTTGTTCATGCTGCCATCGCTGGAAATGAACGCCGCGACCATCAGGAAGCTGCTGGAGGTCTTCTGTACCCGGATCCCCTGCTGCTGCACCTCTTGCGGCAGCAGCGACATCGCTTGTTGCAGCTTGTTCTGCACCTGTACCTGGGCGATATCGGGATCGGTCCCCGGCTGGAAGGTGAGGGTCACCGACACCCGCCCCGCGGAGTCAGACTGGGAGGACATGTAGAGCAGGTGATCCAGCCCGGTCATGTTCTGTTCGATGATCTGGGTCACCGAGTCTTCCACCGTTTTGGCGGATGCGCCCGGATAGCTGGCAGAAATACCGACAGCAGGCGGCGCAATGCTCGGGTACTGGGCGACCGGCAATTTGATGATGGCCAGGCTGCCCGCCAGCATGATCACCAGCGCGATCACCCAGGCAAAAATGGGTCTGTCTATAAAAAATCGAGCCATGAAGCGACTACTCCATCCTACTTGTTGGCCGGGGTGTTGGACGCAGCTTGAGCAGACGGTGCATCAGCCCCCTGCTCGGCGGGATTGACCACGGCGCCCGGTCGTACTTTCTGCAAGCCAGCCACGATCACCCGCTCGCCGGAGGTGAGCCCTGACTCCACCACCCAGTTGCTGCCGACGACCCGGCTCAGCTGCACGTTGCGCAGCTCCACCTTGTTGTCAGCGGTTACCACCATCACGGTGGCGCCGCCATTGGGGGTGCGAGTCACCGCAGTTTGCGGCACCAGCAGTCCTTGTGCCCGCTCTCCCTCTTGCAGGGTGGCGCGCATAAACATGCCGGGCAGCAGCAGCTGGTGAGGGTTGGGCACAATCACCCGCAGGGTCACCATGCCGGAGGTCTCATCCACGGTCACATCGGAGAACTGCAGCGAGCCCTCTTCGCCATAGGTGCTGCCATCTTCCAACTGGAAGGTCACCTTGGCTCCCTTCTGCTCGTCCTGGGTCAACTTGCCCTCGGCGACCAGTCGCTTGAGGCGCAGCAGATCGGCGGTGGATTGACGCACATCCACATACATGGGATCGAGCTGCTGGATGGCGGTCAGGCTGTCAGCCTGCTGGGCTGTCACCAGCGCCCCCTCGGTCACCGCGGATTTACCGATGCGGCCACTGATGGGGGCGGTGATGCGGGTGTAACCGAGATTGATCTCTGCAGTGCGCAAGGCCGCCTTGCTCGCCATGATCTCGGCCTTGGCCTGCTTCCAGCTGGCGTCGGCGTCGTCATAGTCCTGACGGCTAATGGATTTGACCTTTAGCAGCTCCTGATAGCGCTGTGCCTTGAGACGGGCACTCTGCTCGTTGGCCTCTGCCTTGGCCAGATTGGCCTTGGCGCTGGCAACCGCCGCCTGATAGACAGCCGGATCGATCTGATAGAGCAGGTCGCCCGCCTTCACATCGCTCCCCTCGGTAAAGAGGCGCTTGAGGATGATGCCGCTCACCTGCGGACGCACTTCAGCCACCCGCAACGGGGCGCTGCGGCCGGTCAACTCGGTGGTCAACATCAACGGGCCGCTCTGCAGGGTCACCACGTTGACCGCCGCGGGGGGCATGCCGCCCTGTCCCTGGGGTGCGCCCCCCTTGTCACCACAACCTGCCAGCAAGCCTGTAGCCAGCAAGGCAAGACCAACTGAACGAGCAAGAATATGTTTATGCATGAAACACCTGAGCCTTTGCCAGTCAATGAACAATCAGGGCCGCATGGGCCCTGTTGGTAAATAGTCGAAAGATGAGGCAATATACATACATTCATAAATGTATGTAAGTGACTTTTTGCTTGCATGAGGCACAAATTTCGATGGCCAGACGAACCAAAGAAGAGGCGCAGCAAACCCGCTGCCACATCATGAGCACGGCGCTGGATCTGTTCTGCTCTCAGGGCCTGGCCAAGACCAGCCTGACCGACATCGCCAGGGCGGCAGACCTGACCCGCGGGGCCATCTATTGGCACTTCAAGAACAAGGATGAACTCTTCATTTCGCTCTGGGAGGAACTCTGCAGCCCCCTCGCCCACCAGCTCGATGCCTGCCTCAACCCAGATGAGCCCGATCCGCTGGGACAACTGCGCCTCTTCTTCGAAGGGGTGCTCCACAGCTTCATTCACAATCCGGCCCAGCGGCAGATGTTCACCATACTGTTCAATCTCGAATCGCTGGAGGGGGAAGCCATTTCCCTGCGCGAGCATATCCGCAGCGAGTCAGCCAACTTTTTCCGGGACCTGGAGACCACCCTAGCCAACGCGGTACGCCGGGGGCAGCTGCCTGCCAACCTCAACCTGCAGCGTGCAGCCACCCTGCTCCACTGTACCCTGGATGGCTACATCATAAACTGGCTCCACTTTCCGGAGCGGATCGACCTGCAGAGCGAATCAGCCTTCCTGATAGAGAGCATGTTTACCATGCTGGCCCACCCCCACGGACCTGCCTGCGGCCGCTAACAGGCTCCGGCAACGTCCTCACATCCAAATCGGGGACTGACCGCGCGTTTTGGCAGTCAGGCCCCGATTTGTTACCCTGTGCGCCCCCTGCTTGAGGTAACCCCTGTGCCACACTCTGACGCCATCCCCGCTTCCCGGCCATTTAACGACCAGCACGCCCACGTTCGAGCTGCCTTTGTGGCGCACCTCAAACCCGGCGCTCACCTGCTCAATGGTCAGTGCGGTATGGGGGAGGATCTGTGCTGGCTGCGTGCAGAAGGGTATGTGGTCACCGCCTGTGAAGCGGTACTGGCTGACGCCAAAGTAGCCTCACAGCAATCCGGGCAAGCTGTGCGGGTCTGCCCGCTGGCGAAGATGCACTCGGTGCTCCCTTACGATGGCATCTGGCTGAGCCGCCCGCTTGATAGCGACGTGGCCACTCTTGTCCCCCTGTTGCAACAGCTGGCGACCCTGCTCAAAGCGGGCGCTCCGCTCTGTTTCCCCCTACAGCCAAGCGGCGAAATGAGCCACGACCAGCAGCTCCCGCATCTTCAGCAAATCGTCACCTCATCCGGGGTAGCGCTGCAACTGGCTTCAATGGAAGCCGTATCAGCCAGCACCTCAGACTCCGCAAGTCAATATGCCAACCAGTACGTCATGTTGCTGCGCGGCGATCATCAGGCCACCTAACGGGCTAATTCATCACGGATTTTCCCATTCAATGCCAAGCCGGCTGCTAGTCGGCGATCTTGGCTATCGACAATATTTAACTCGGCATTAACGCATAAAAGGCAGACATAACACGGCTTACGTGTTAAAAAGTTCAATTAATATCAAAATTTAATAACAAAACAGACAATACAACCAACTCCGGATTTCCTTATGAAACTTGTCCTGAAACTCATTGCTGGCATCCTTGCCGGTCTCTTGCTCGGTCTCTACGCCCCTGAGTGGGTGGCGCGCGTGCTGTTTACGGCCAAGACAGTGATAGGTCAGCTGATCACCTTCACGATTCCGCTCATCATTCTGTTCTTCATCATGAGCGGCATCGCCAGCCTGCCGAAAAACTCCGGCAAGCTGCTGGGCAAAACCGTGGCCCTCTCCTACTGCTCTACCATTCTGGCGGGGCTGTTCGCCTTTAC
>NZ_JAAKNE010000021.1:0-46707 GCF_049170755.1 Aeromonas sp. 604176 | reverse complement strand
TTCATCACCGACGCCCAGCTGACCGAGCTTGGTATCGATGGCAACCTGCGCCCGGAGAATCTCTCCCTCGAGCAGTTTGTCATGATCGCCAACTGGCTGGCGGATCAGCAACAGGCCTGATCCTGTGGCACTCCCGCACATCGAGATCCGCCCATACCCCCTGTATGTGGCGGGCTCCAAAGACCCTTACCAGTTTCACTATCTGATCGAGATTGAGAATCTGGGGCCCGGCCCGGTGCAACTGCTTCATCGGCGCTGGCTCATCACCGATGCCAATGGCAAGATGCTGGAAGTGGCAGGCCCAGGCGTGGTCGGGGAACAACCCGTCATTGCCGAAGGTGAGACCTACCGCTACCAGAGCGGCGTGCCGCTGGCGACCCCGCTTGGGGTGATGGAAGGGAGCTATACCCTGCAAGATGGCTCTGGTCAGCAGTTCGAGGCGCACATCGCCCCCTTCACGCTGGCCATCCCCAATATTATCAACTGAGGTTTCATGGCGAACTGTTTTGTCGGTGACATCCAGGGCTGTTACGACGACTTGCGCCGTCTGCTGGATCTTGCCGCGTTCGATCCCGAGAATGACGTGCTCTGGCTCTGCGGCGATCTGGTCGCCCGCGGCCCGGACTCCCTCAATACCCTGCGTTTTGTCAAAGGGCTGGGCAACCGTGCCGTTACCGTGCTCGGCAACCACGACCTGCACCTGCTGGCGGTGGCCAATGGCGTTGCACCGCTCAAGAAGAAAGACAAGCTGCAGAGCCTGATGGATGCGCCGGATCGGGACGAACTGCTGGAGTGGCTGCGCCACCGCCCGCTGCTGGCCGAACACCCCGACCTGCCCATCATGATGGTGCATGCCGGTATCTCTCCGGCGTGGGATGCCCGCACCGCCCGCAACTGCGCCCGCGAGGTAGAGAGCCTGCTGCGTGGCGATCAGTACCTGTGGCTACTGCACAATATGTATGGCGATCAGCCGGATGGCTGGAAAGATGATCTGGTCGGGATCGACCGCTACCGCTACATCATCAACACCTTCACCCGAATGCGCTTCTGCTACTTCGATGGCCGGCTCGACTTCAAATGCAAGAAGGGCCCCAAGGAGTCGACCCCGGGCCTACGCCCCTGGTTCGAGCAGCGCGAGCATCACGTGGATGACCCCATTCTGGTGTTCGGCCACTGGGCGGCCCTGATGGGCAACACCGGCAAGAGCGACATCAAAGCGCTCGATACCGGCTGTGTCTGGGGCAACAGCCTCACTCTGTGGCGCTACGAGGATGATGCCCTGATCGCCACCCCTTGCCCGGTTCACGCCAGCTAGGGGGACGCAGCAATCTGGCGGTCGCTGCCGCACGGATTGCCACAACCCGCTCCAATCACAAAGCCCGGTAATCTGCCGGGCTTGCTGTTTTAGGCTCCCTGTTTTCCGGCGAACGAAGTTACAACTTGCGCCCCAGCCGCTTCTCGATCTGGCGCCGCTCCCACTCGGGGCCAAACAGCTTGAAGGGCTGAAACACCCGAACAGCATGGGAGGCAAGCCCCAATCCCCAGCCCAGGGTTGGCCACCAGGCCCAGATGTACTCCGGATTGCTCAGGCAATTGATGACAAACAGCCCGCAGATCACCACCACGTAGCTAGCGACATGGTGATAGAAGCCCTTGAGCTCCTCCACATAGCGCATTGCCACCCGCTCCTCTGCCGATACCTGCACCGCATCCTGACCCATAGTGTCACGTCCTCTCATCTCGCGCTCCTGTTGCTCTGATCCATCCAGTTGAGCCACATCGAGTTCAAAGACGGCGGCCAGGGCCTTGAGAGATTCCAGTCCGGGTTGCTGCCCCTGCTCGATCCGCTGGATAGTGCGGACACTCAAACCAGTCAACGTTGCCAACTGATCCTGAGACCAACCCCGTTGCAATCTCAACTTCCTGACGATCATCTCGAACTCCTTGTGGTAATTGACAGGGCCAGCATAGGGCTTGCGCCGCGAAAGGTGACACGACAGATGGACGACATCAACCTGACAACTCTTTAAAATCAATTAGTTGAATAAACATAAAGAGATATAAGGTCAAGCTCTGGCACACAGGCAGATGTGCCAGGATGTGTAATCACAGGCTCTGCATCAGCTCGGCGGCAATTTCAAAGGAGCGCAGTCGGGCCTGATGATCGACGATGGGGCCATTGAACATCAACTCATCGGCACGGGTTTCCGCCAGCAGCGCCTTGAGGCCGTGACGAACCTGCTCAGGGTCTCCCACCAGAGAGCGGGCAAGGGTCTGTTCCATCGCCATCAGCTCACGGGGAGACCACTCATCGCCAAGCTGGACGATCGGCGCGGGCAGCTTGCCCGCATCACCGCGATGAAGGCGCAAGAACTGCTGCTGCACGGTAGTGAACTGGAAGCGGGCCTCCCGCTCGCTGTCGGCGGCAATCATGTTGATGCAGACCACCGCATGGGGCTTGGGCCAGCGAGCGGAGGGGCGATACTGGCTACGGTAGATCTCCAGCGCCTGCAGCAACATGGCGGGAGCAAAATGGGAGGCAAACCCGAACGGCAAGCCCATCGCCGCTGCAAGTTGCGCGCTGTAGAGGCTGGAGCCCAGCAGCCAGATGGGCAGATGCAGCCCCTGACCGGGCACCGCCTGCACCGCGCCGATCTCGTCGCCAAAGTAGCTCATCAGCTCGCGCACATCGGCCGGAAAATCATCCACCTCGCCACTGCGCATACGCCGCAGCGCCCGCATGGTGCGCTGATCGGTCCCGGGGGCGCGGCCAAGGCCAAGGTCGATGCGGTCGGGATAGAGAGAAGCCAAGGTGCCAAACTGCTCGGCAATCACCAGCGGCGAGTGGTTCGGCAGCATGATGCCACCCGCGCCGATCCGCAAAGTGGTGGTGGCTTCGGCCAGATGACCGATCAGCACCGAGGTGGCGGCACTGGCAATGCCCGGCATGTTGTGGTGTTCGGCCAGCCAGTAGCGCTGGTAACCCCAGCCCTCGGCATGGCGGGCTAGATCCCGCGAACGGCGAAATGACTCGGCAGGTACGGAACCTTCGGCAACAGGCACCAGATCGAGCACGGAATAGGGGATGGCAGGCATGAGTCACTCCATGGATTTACAGACCAGTAACAAGTGAGGCAATGTAGCACGGGATACCTGAATGAATCACTATCTCCTGCCAAGCTCTGCCTGGCAGTGGGCAACCATGGAAAAGCACAGATATCAGGCCAGTATTGTCATTTCTGTTATCGTATTGACACACTGCTGACAGATCGTCTCCGCAAGCATCACTGTGACAAGGAAATGTCCATGATCACTGCCAGATCCGGGCGCAAGCCCTTCTATGTTCACATTGCCACCCTATTTACCCTGCTGTTCAGTGTGCTGGGCATGCTGCTGATTCTGCTGCAGTTCCAGCAGGGCTCTCGCCAGATGCTGGAACATGAGCGCCACAACTTCAAACAGTACCGGGAACAGCTGGCCCTCGCTCTGCAATTGAACGAGCAGCCAGCCCGCATGTCCCTCAGCCTGCTAGCCAGCAGCCGACTGGCCGACATGAGTGATCTGGCAAGCCGACTGGAGTATCTGCCGCAGTTGGCAGAGATCTTGGCCAATCGCGACAGCTATGGTGCCGTCTACATCGGCTATGAGAGTGGCGATTTCTTTCTGGTACGAAAACTCACGGAACGGGCCCGGGTCCAGTTGCAGGCTGTGCCTGAAGGCAGCCAGTTGCTGGTTCAGAGCCTGAGTAGCGGGCGGGGAGAGTTCCTCTATTTTGACGAGCAGCTGCAACTTTTGGCACGGCGAGCCATGGCGGATTATCGATTCGATCCCCGCAGCCGCGACTGGTACCGGCTGGCTCGCGGTTCATCAAAGATTGTCGCCACCACCCCCTATCTCTTTTTTACCACCAGGGAGCCAGGCATGACGCTGGCTGTCACCAGCCATAGCCAACGAGCCGTGATCGGGCTGGATGCCAGTGTCGAGGGGCTCTCGGCCTTGATTGGCGAGCTGCAGTTGCCGCTCCAAAGCCAGGTAGTGTTGTTCGATCGCTCCGCGACCCTACTGGCGGCCGATCCTGTACATCTGCCAGCCTATGATCAGCTAACCCAGCTGCCAGCGATCACGGCTCTGGGCAGCCCAGTCATGGCCGAGCTGAAAACTAGGCTAGAGAGGACGCCTGTGCTGCTGGATGGTTCTCCCCGGGAGCTGACCCTGACCACAGGGGAAAAACAAGAGTGGCTGGTCAATATCTCCCCCCTCGGCAAGGACACCCCTTTTTACATCGCCCTGCTGGTCTCGGCAGATCTGCTCTATCAGCAGGCACGCAATGAAGCACTGATCAATATGGCATGGGCGCTGACCAGCCTGTTGTTGCTGCTGCCAGTAATCTGGATGGTCTCCCGCCGTACCGCTACCCCGCTGCTGGCCCTGACCCGCGAGGCCGAGCGGATCCAGCGTTTCGACTTTGGCGAGGGGCAGGTTCCAGAATCGGCCATCCGGGAGATAGATGACCTTGCCCGCACCATGTCCGGCATGCGCCAAACCCTCGGCAACTTCATGAACATGGGTAGAGCACTGGCTGCAGAGCACCGCTTCGACTCCCTGCTAAGCCGCATCCTGCATGAAACCATCGCCGCGGTACAGGCAAAAGGGGGGAGCCTCTACCTGGCCCAACAGCAAAAGATGCAGCCGGTCCAGGCCCGCTGGCAGCAAACCGAGCTGCCCCTTGGGCAGGTTCCATGGCCACAACCATTGCTATCCGGCATGGCCACTTCCCAGCGCATCTCCCTCAGCCTGGATGAGGCGACATGGAGGCAACACCTGGACAGTTGGGGTTCCTTTCCCGACCCATGCCAGCTGGTGGCTGAGCCGCTCTGCAACCATCGTCAGGAGCTGATCGGATACCTCCTGCTGATCCTGCCACGCTGCAGCGAACAGGAGCTGGCATCGCGCATCAGCCTCATCGAAGCGCTGGCGGGCACTTCCGCCTCCGCCATCGAGAACCAGCGCTTGCTGGAAGAGCAGAAACAGCTGCTCGAATCGTTTATCGAGCTGATGGCCGGCGCCATCGACGCCAAGAGCCCCTACACCGGCGGTCACTGCCAGCGGGTGCCGGAGCTGACCCGGATGCTGACCGAGGCGGCCTGCGCCCAGCGACAGGGCCCCTTTGCCGATTTCACTCTCAACGAGGAGGAGTGGGAAGCCATCCATATCGCCAGCTGGCTACATGACTGTGGCAAGGTGACCACCCCGGAGTTCGTGGTCGACAAGGCCACCAAACTGGAGACCCTCTACGACCGGATCCACGAGATCCGCACCCGTTTTGAAGTACTCAAGCGGGATGTCTATATCGAGAGCCTCGCTGCCCGCTTGTCATCAGAGATCAGAAGTGCCTGCCGGGAAGAGGCAGCCCCGCGCTGGGCCGAGCTGGATCAGGAGTTTGCCTTCATCGCCGAGTGCAATCTGGGTGGCGAGTGGATGGCCCCCGAGAAGATTGAACGGCTCGACGCCATCGCCAGCCGCACCTGGCTGCGCACCCTGGACGATCGGCTCGGCATCAGCCGGGAGGAGATCAAGCTGCGTCAGAAAGAACCATCTCCCGAGTTGCCCTGCCTCGAGCCACTGCTGGCCGACAAGTGCTGGCACCTTGTGCCTCGTCCGGATGGAGATCGGTTCGACGAGCACAATCCCTGGGGCTTCAAGGTCAAGGTACCGCACCATCTCTACAACCGGGGGGAGAGATACAACCTTGCCATCAGCAGGGGAACCCTCACCGAGGAGGAGCGCTACAAGATCAACGAGCACATCATCCAGACCATACGCATGCTGGAGCACCTCCCCTTCCCCCGTCATCTGCGCTGCGTGCCGGAGATTGCCGGCGGCCATCACGAGCGGATGGATGGCAAGGGTTACCCACGCCAGCTGACCGGATCACAGATGAGCGTACCGGCCCGCATCATGGCTATCGCCGATATTTTCGAGGCTCTGACCGCCAGTGATCGCCCCTACAAATCTGGCAAGACGGTCTCCCAGGCTCTTGCCATCATGCAGAGCATGGTACGTGAACAGCATATCGACCCGGATCTGTTCGTTCTGTTTGTCAGCAGCGGTATCTGGCGCGATTACGCCAGACGCTTCCTCGAGACCGCCCAACTGGATCAGGTGGATGAAACCGCACTGCTGGCCGCACAGGCCTAGCTGGGTCATATCTTCTTACATTTGCGGGCTGGCCTGAACGCCCCGGGCTGGTTATAACGGTGCCCCTATAGCGAAGGGGGAGCAATAGACTCCCCCTCACTCTTTGTCACACCATACTGTTCAGGTTATCTATGTCAAAACATCTCGTTCTGCTGGGCGCACTGACGCTCTCCGGTTGCGCCCTGTTGTCTCCCCCCGCACCTACCGTCACCCCGGTGCACCTTGCCGATCCCAGCCAGCGCGGCTTCTACATCGAGTGCAGCAGCATGAAAGCCTGCTTCCAGCAGGCCAACCAGACCTGCCCGCAAGGTTACAAGGAGACCGATCGTCACCAGCAGACGCTCTACAGCACCCAGTATCTGGGGGGAAGCTATGACAAGGAGAAGAAAATCTACCAAGCTGCCAAGCCCTATAGCATCGCCAACACGGTCCACTCCCTGACTATCCAGTGTCCCGTCACTAGAGGCTGAGCCAGCCTAAGGGCGATGCTCTCCCATTACAGCGGAAAAGAAAACGGTCAACCCAGGTTGACCGTTTTTCACTATGGCGTAGTCCTTAGAACAGCAGATGCGCTACACCGGCAATCACCGGCAGGGTAACCAGGGTGCGCATCAGGAAGATCACAAACAACTCCCACAGTTTGACCGGGATCTTGCTGCCAAGCAGCAGGGCCCCCACTTCGGACATATAGATCAGCTGGGTCACCGACATGGCGGCAATGACGAAGCGGGTCATCTCGCTATCGATGGTCGAAGCCAGCACAGCCGGAATAAACATATCGGCAAAACCGACCATGATAGTCTTGGATGCGGCTTCCGCCTCCGGCAGTTGCAGCAGTTCCAGCAAGGGGACGAAGGGGGCGCCAAGCCAGTTGAAGATGGGGGTGTGTTCGGCCAGCATCAGGGCACAGGTACCGATCGCCATGACCACAGGCAACACGCCAAACAGCATGTCGAGCGCATTTTTCACCCCTTCCCGGGCGACGGCACCGAGACCGGTCATCTGCTCTGCCTTGGTCAATGCACGTTCGAGACCATAACTCATCACACTGTGCTGGTGGGGCACCGCCTCCTGCTTGCGACACAGGGGAGCGCCATCGATATAGATATCCTTCTTCCAGGATAGCGGCGGCAGACGTGGCACCACGATAGCGGCAACCACCCCAGCCAGACAGACAGTCAGATAGAAGGGAACGAACATGTGTTCCAGCTTCACCTGGGAGATCACTACCAGACAGAAGGTGATGGAGACGGCGGAGAAGGTGGTGCCAATAACGGCCGCTTCCCGCTGGGTATAGAACTTCCCTTCGTACTGCTTGCTGGTCAGCAGGATGCCGACACTGCCATCCCCCAGCCAGGAGGCAAAGCAGTCTACGGCAGAGCGACCCGGCAACCGGAATACCGGACGCATGATGCGAGTCATCATAGTGCCGACAAACTCCAGCAGCCCGAAATCGAGCAGCAACGGCAGCAGCAGGCCGGCAAAAATGAAGACTGAAAACAGCACCGGCAGCAGATCGTTGAGCACCAGGCCGCCGGTTGCGCCTGAATAAAGCACCTCTGGTCCCACCTGGAAGAAGGTCAGCAGCACGAAGATACCACCCACCACCCGCACGCAGGCCCAGAAAGGAGAGACGTTGAACAGGCTGTTGAGGAATGGTCTACGCACCAGAATCGCCGGTTTGAACAACCAGGTGATGATAGTCATCAGCATGGTGGTAGTGATCACCGCACTGACCATGGCAACCAGATAATCGGCAAAAACCCGCTGCACCAGCTTGGCCAGCACTGCGACGGGGATGGTGACGTTACCGTCATAGACGACCGGCGTCATGAACAGCAAGATACCGATCAGTGACGGTATTAGAAACATCAACAAGTTACGGCGGGTATTAACCGCAGATGCTTCAAGACTCTTTTCCAGCATGATAAGACTGCCCTAATGTTACTTTTCCATAGCCCGGCCTACCTGCGTATTCATGCATTAACCGGCAAAACGGGCGCAAGAATACTCCAAAAAAATGCGCAAACAAGCCCATAATGCATAAATCTGCGCATAAAAATTTTTACAGGTAAACCTTCCATCAAAACAATCAGATACAGAAACGCATATCGATTCAATCGACATCGCCAGATGATTGTTTCATTACTGTTAATTTTGATGGGCAGTATAAACAGTTATCAACGGCAGGCAATAAGTGGCATCACAAACATACCTAATGAGCCACTACTCGACAGGCATAAAAAAACCGGAGCCTGTTCAGGCTCCGGTTATCAATGAAATGGACAGACAAGGGTATCAGTCACGGACGTAGATCACTTCCACACCATCATCATCTTCGTCATCCCAATCATCATCGTCGAGACTTTCGTCAAAGGCCATGGAGGCGGCAAGCGCTTCCGCTTCGGCTTTAGCCAGCTGGTTCTTGTGGTAGTCGTCCCACTTGAACTCCACTTTCTCGATCGCCTCTTTGGCATCCTGCTCCAGCTGACGGGGCATGGTATCCAGCAGATCCAGGATGTCGTAGCAGACCTTCTTGGTCCCTTCCTTGCTGATGGCAGTGATGGCGTAGACCGGCCCTTCGTGGTTGAGGGCGGCTTTCACGCGATCCATCACTTCCTGAGCCTCTTCTTCCAGGATCAGATCCATCTTGTTGAACACCAGCCAGCGCGGCTTGCCAGCCAGTTCCGGGCTGTACTTCTCCAGCTCACGCACGATGGTCACGGCATTTTCAGCCGGATCGGAGCCATCAATGGGGCAAATATCCACCAGATGGATCAACACGCGGCAGCGTTCGAGGTGCTTGAGGAAACGGATACCCAGACCTGCGCCTTCGGCAGCACCTTCGATCAGGCCCGGAATATCGGCGATCACGAAGGAGCGGGAGTTCTCACCACGCACCACACCGAGGTTCGGCACCAGGGTGGTAAAGGGATAATCAGCGACTTTCGGGCGGGCGGCAGAAACAGCGCGAATAAAGGTAGATTTACCGGCGTTGGGCAGACCCAGCATACCGACGTCAGCCAGCAACAGCAGCTCCAGCTTCAGGGTACGCACTTCGCCCGGTGTGCCGTTGCTCTTCTGGCGTGGAGCCCGGTTGACCGAACTCTTGAAGCGGGTATTGCCCAAACCGTGGAAACCGCCCTTGGCAACCAGCAACTTCTGCTCGTGGTGAGTCAAGTCGCCCAGCAACTCGCCGGTATCGTCATCGGTTGCACGGGTACCGACCGGCACGCGCAGGATCTTGTCCTTGCCACGACGACCGGTACAGTTGGCACTCTGGCCATTCTCGCCACGCTCGGCAGCATGGAAACGCTCAAAACGGTAGTCGATCAGGGTGTTGAGGTTCTCATCGGCAACCAGATAGACGTCACCACCGTCACCACCGTCACCACCATCCGGACCACCGTTGGGAATATATTTTTCACGGCGAAAACTTACACAACCGTTACCACCGTCACCGGCATCGACTCGAATCTGGACTTCATCAACAAACTTCATAGGTAACCGTCACCTTAATTCGAAAAACCGATACGCAATTATAGTGGTACAGACCCCTGCGGGCGATACGCATCTTGCCTCTCCGGGCAATCTCGGTACCCGGGTCATCTGCGTTCCGTTTTTTCGTCATTATTTCGGAAAAACAAAAGCCCCGCCTGTTGGCGGGGCTTCGGATCCTTGCGGTCCGTAATTACTCAGCAACGATGCTAACGTACTTACGATTCAGCGGACCTTTAACTTCGAACTGCACCTTGCCGTTCGCGGTAGCGAACAGGGTGTGGTCCTTGCCCAGACCAACGTTCTCACCAGCGTGGAACTTGGTACCGCGCTGACGAACGATGATGCTGCCAGCCAGAACTGTTTCGCCGCCGAAACGCTTCACGCCCAGGCGTTTAGCTTCAGAATCGCGACCGTTGCGGGATGAACCGCCAGCTTTTTTGTGTGCCATCTATCGGACTCCTCTAATTAAGCGCTGATGCCAGTGATTTTGACTTCAGTGAACCACTGACGGTGGCCCGCTTGCTTACGGTGGTGCTTACGACGACGGAACTTGACGATAGTCACTTTCTCGCCACGGCCGTGAGCCACAACTTCAGCTACAACCTTGCCACCTTCAACGAAAGGAGCACCTACTTTAAAAGTGTCGCCTGCAGCAACCATCAGCACTTCGTTGAAGTCGATGGTAGCGCCAGTCTCAACGTTCAGCTTTTCCAGACGAACGATTTGACCTTCGGCCACACGGTGTTGTTTTCCGCCGCTTTGGAATACCGCGTACATTTGATTAACTCCGTAAAGGCATGTCTTTTGCTCAAGGCTAGACATGCGCAAAAACCTATAACAATGGGCGGGCATTCTACGCAAATCGATCTGCTCAGGCAAGGCCAATTTAGCAAAAAGTTTATTTTGTGCGCATATCTGCCGCCGTGGATAAACGCCTAACTGTAACCCATTGTGAAATCGTGTAGAATCCCTGCCATTACTAAAATCGCAGTTATTGCTGCTGTCACGTTACGAGACTTATGGACCAACAGACTATCCGTGCGCTCTGTGCCGCCGACATGACGGCGGTCAATGAACTGATCCTGGCCCGACTCCAGTCCGACGTTAGTCTGATTAATCAGCTGGGTTTCTACATTGTCAGCGCCGGCGGGAAACGGATGCGCCCCATGCTGACCGTGATGGCTGCGCGTGCGCTGGGCTATGAAGGTGAGGATCACCTGAAACTGGCCGCCATCATCGAATTCATTCACACCTCTACCCTGCTGCACGACGACGTGGTCGACGAATCCGACCTGCGCCGCGGCCGGGAGACCGCCAACGCCATGTTTGGCAATGCTGCCAGCGTGCTGGTCGGTGACTACCTCTATAGCCGCTCCTTCCAGATGATGGCCGAACTCTCCAACCTGCGGGTGATGGAGATCCTCTCGGATGCAACCAACACCATCGCCGAAGGGGAAGTGCTGCAGTTGATGAACTGCAACGATCCGGATACCACCGAAGAGAGCTACATGACGGTCATCTATTGCAAGACCGCCAAGCTGTTCGAGGCCGCCACCCGTCTCGCCGCCGTGCTGACCCATCAGCCCGAGCCCGTCGAGCAGGCCATGACCGACTACGGCAAGTATCTGGGTACCGCCTTCCAGATCATCGATGATGTGATGGATTACTGCTCCCAGAGCGAAGAGATGGGCAAGAACGTCGGTGACGATCTGGCCGAAGGCAAACCGACCCTGCCGCTGCTGCGCGCCATGGAAGTGGGTAGTGCGGAAGAGCGCCAACTGGTGCGTGATGCCATCGAACACCGCAACGGCATGGAGCATCTCGACCAGATCCTGGCCATTCTCGACCGCACCGGTGCGCTGGAGTACTCCCGCATGCGCGCAAGGGAAGAGGCGGACAAGGCCATTGCCGCTCTCGCCATCCTGCCTGACTCCCCGCACAAACAGGCGCTGGAAACACTGGCCCACATGGCGGTGCAGCGCAGTGCCTGAGTAAACGACATGCATGAAAAAAGAGGCCTTCGGCCTCTTTTTTATTGTCTGCTATCTGCTGGACAGTGCATTGCGCCAGACTCAGCGACTCAGCATCCAGAGGATCACGCTACCCGCAACCACTAACGAGCCGCCGATACGGCGCAACTGCTCCGGTGGCTGATCGCTCAGCAGCCGTAACATCTGCTGCCATGCCCTGGGCATCAACAACGGGCCGAGCCCTTCAAACAGCAACAGCAGACCCAGCCCCGTCAGTATGGATGTCATCATTCTGCCCCTCTCCCGTCAAAAACCATTGATCCCGTTTGTTTGGCAGACAAATAAAAGGGCCTGACAAAGCAGGCCCCTGGCAAAACAACTCCCGACACTTACTGCTTGGTGCCTTCAGGAGACTTGAAGTAACGGAAAAACTCGCTATCCGGCTTGAGCACCATCAGGTCGTTGCCACCGGCGAAGCTCTTGCGATAGGCCTCCATACTGCGCACGAAGCTGAAAAACTCGGGGTCTTTCTTGTAGCTGTCGGCATAGATTTTAGCGGCTTCCGCATCCCCTTCACCGCGCAGTTGACGAGCGTTACTCTCTGCATCAGCGATCATCACGGTCACTTTGCGATCGATATCGGCCCGTAGGATCTCGGCCTGCTCACGCCCCTGGGAGCGATGCTCACGGGCCACGGCAGTACGCTCGGCCCGCATCCGCTGGTAAATGGAGTTGGACACTTCCACTGGCAGGTTGATCTGCTTGATCCGCACATCCACCACCTTGATGCCGAGCTCGGAGGAGCGCGCCATCTTCATCAGAGCATCTTCCATCACGGTACTGCGTTCACCGGAGACGATATCCTTGATAGTACGATTACCAATCTCGGAGCGCAGACCGTTGTTGATCTTGCGCTTGAGCAGATCCTCGGCCTGCAACTTGTTACCACCACCGGTTGCCAGGTAGTACTTGGAGAAGTCCTCGATCTTCCATTTCACATACGAATCGATGATCAGGTCTTTCTTCTCGGAGGTGACAAAACGGTCGGCCTGGCTGTCGATGGTCTGGATCCGTGCATCCATTTTGCGAACTTGGTCGATGAGCGGCACCTTGAAGTGCAGGCCCGGTTCATAGAGACGGGGCTCACCGGAATCAATCCGCTTCACCTTGCCGAACTGCACCACAATCCCCTTCTGGCCTTCATCAACGATAAAGACAGAAGAGAAGCAGACCATGGCCGCGACAGCGATTACACCAATAGCTAGCTTTTTCATCTATCAGTTTCTCCCTGAGCTGAAGCGGTCACCGCTACGCAGCGGCGTCGGAGTGGAGTTGGCGCCCTCGTTGGAAGCTGGCGTGGACTCGATGGTCGGCGCAGCAGCTGGACGCCCCTGCTGGACGCTCGCCTGCTTGCCAGCCAACTTGTCGAGCGGCAGATAGATCATGCTGTTGTTGCCAGCCGGCATGTCGACCACCACTTTATTGGCCTGCTGATAGAGCTCTTCCATGGTCTCCAGGTAGATACGATTGCGTGTCAGATCGGGCGCAGCTTGATACTGGGGCAGCAGCTCGTTGAAGCGGGCCACTTCACCCTGGGCTTTCAGCACAATCTGGGACTTGTAGGCTTCCGCCTCCTGCTCCAGACGCTTGACCTGACCACGGGCCTTCGGCTCGACTTCACGGGCATAGGCTTCGGCCTCGCGGATGAAGCGTTGCTCATCTTCCTGAGCGGCAATGGCGTCATCAAACGCATCCTTCACCTCTTCCGGCGGACGAGCCGGCAAGAAGTTGACGTCGACGATCTGCAGACCCATCTGGTAAGGCTCGATGATGCCATCGATCACCTGCCAGGTCTCCTGACGCACCTTCTCACGACCGGTGGTCAGCACGTCGTCCATCTTGGTGTGGCCCACAACATAACGCAGGGCACTGTCGGTGGCCTGACTCAGGCTCTCGTCAGCATTCGTTACGCTAAACAGATACTGCTCGGGGTTGACGACACGGTACTGCACGTCCATCTCGACCCGCACCACGTTTTCATCCTGAGTCAGCATGAAACCGGAAGCAGGCAGCGAGCGCACGGACTCGACATCCACAGGGATCACCTTGTCGATAAAGGTGGGATTCCAGCGCAGACCCGGCTCGACAATATGGGAAAACTTGCCAAACCGCAGCACTGCACCACGTTCCGCTTCACGAATGGTGTAGAAGCCGCTGACAACCCACACCACCACAGCGATCACCAGTGCGATGGAGATACCAAAGCGACCGACATCACCACCGGATGTGCCACCACCAAACAGGCCCCCGAAGCGACGGCTCATCTTGCGCAGCATTTCGTCCAGATCAGGGGGTCCCTGATTCTTGCCGTTGTTCCCCCAAGGGTCACGGTCTTTGCCGTTGTTACCAGGCTCATTCCAAGCCATCAGCGTCTCCATTAATACTTGCGGATGGATATCACCTCTATCAGAACATCAATGTCTGATAAAGCGTTGTAAACTCTCACCTTCCTGCTTTACGAGGCGGTTCCAGTCGGCCACTTGCAAGCGGACTTCCAGCACGAAATCTCCCTCCTCGCTAAAGCCTTCCTGCTCAATGCCCTTCAACTGATAAAGCGCACTGCGCAATCTTGCTGCCGAGGGTGGCAACTGCAGGGTGTGGTGCACCATGGAGCCGGCCAGCAGTTCAGTCAGCGCCGTAAACAGATGCTCACAACCTTCACCAGTCTGAGCCGACAGCCAGACGCGCAATGGGCGCCCCTCGTCATCTCGCTCCAGACCAGCAGGACGATCCGCCAGCTTGTCGATCTTGTTGCAGATCATCAGCTGAGGCCTGTCGTCAGCTTCAATTTCGGCCAGCACCTGCTGCACGGAGTCGATATTCTCCTGCATCTGCTCATCGGCACAGTCCACCACATGCAGCAGCAGATCCGCTTCGCGGGTCTCCTGCAGGGTCGCTTTGAAAGCCGCGACCAGATCATGAGGCAAGTGCCGAATAAATCCAACCGTGTCAGCCAAAATCACATCACCCACATCCCGGATCACCAGTTTTCGCAGGGTGGGATCCAGAGTTGCGAACAATTGGTCGGCAGCATACACGCTGGCAGCTGTAAGTTGGTTGAACAAAGTGGACTTTCCGGCGTTGGTGTAACCAACCAGTGACACCGTCGGCACTTCGTTGCGGTTGCGGGCGCGGCGTCCCTGCTCCCGCTGCTTGGCCACCTTGTCGAGCCGACGCAAAATCGCCTTGATGCGTTCCCGCAGCAGACGTCGGTCAGTTTCAAGTTGGGTTTCACCCGGGCCACGCAGACCGATCCCGCCCTTTTGACGCTCAAGGTGGGTCCAGCCTCGCACCAGGCGAGTGGAAAGGTGGCGTAACTGGGCCAGTTCGACCTGCAGTTTACCTTCATGGGTTCGGGCGCGCTGGGCGAAGATGTCGAGGATCAGACCGGTTCTGTCCACCACCCGGCACTGGAACAGACGTTCCAGATTTCGTTCCTGGGCAGGAGTCAGGGCATGGTTGAAGATCACCACATCCGCATCCAGCATCTGGACCTGGGACGCGATCTCTTCAGCCTTGCCGCTGCCGACAAAAAATTTGGCACTGGGCGCACTACGACTGGTGGTGATGACCGCCAGCGCATTTACACCGGCAGAACTCACCAACATCTTGAGCTCTTCCAGATCCTCCCGCTCACCCTCATCACTGAAGTTGACATGCACCAGAACGGCCTGTTCGCCAGCTTCATAACGGTCAAACAAGCGCTTGCTCCTTAACAGGAATCATGATGAATCTGAGTTGGCGAGTCGACTCGCCCAGGGATATCACGCCTCGGCATCACCCTGTTCATCAGCCGCGCCACCCGGAGTGGGCTGGTGATGATTGACGGCACGGGCCGGTACGACAGTCGAGATGGCGTGCTTGTAAACCATCTGACTCACGGTGTTTTTCAGCAGGATAACAAACTGGTCAAAAGACTCGATCTGACCTTGCAGTTTGATGCCGTTCACCAAATAGATAGAAACAGGAATCCGCTCACGGCGCAGCGCATTCAAAAACGGGTCTTGGAGAGATTGCCCCTTAGCCATTTTTCTTTTCCTTATAGTTTGTTGTTTTTAAACACCGAATATCAATATAACAACCTGATTATACAGGGAGTGTCAAGCCGCACCAGCGCGAGCAAGCACGCGGTCGAGATTGCCAGACTCACCAGATTCCAACCAGGCCACATCGGGCCAGCCGCGCAACCAGGTCATCTGTCGTTTTGCCAATTGGCGTGTGGCAACAATGCCACGATAACGCATCTCATCATACCCCACTTCACCGCACAGGTAGTCCCACATTTGGCGATAACCCACACAGCGAATGGAGGGAAGATCCGGGTGCAGATCGCCGCGCGCCATCAGCGCACGAACCTCCTGTTCAAAGCCGCCTTGCAGCATCTTGTCAAAGCGCAGTTCGATCCGCTGATGCAGCACGGCGCGATCGCTCGGGGCGATGGCAAACTGCAGCACCCGATAGGGTAAGCCCTCCCCCTGCACCTGCGTCAGCTCGGTAAGGGTCTTGCCGCTGATGCGGTAGACCTCCAGCGCCCGAGAGAGTCGCTGCGGGTCATTGGGGTGAATTCGCGCCCCGGCCACCGGGTCGATGCGTACCAGCTCATCGTGCAGCGCCTGCCAACCGAGGCGGGCTGCCTCTTCCTCAATCCCGGCTCGAATGGCGGGATCGGCAGAGGGCAGCGGGGACAATCCCTCCAGCAGCGCCTTGAAATAGAGCATGGTGCCGCCCACCAGCAGCGGAATGCGGCCACGGTCGGCGATCTCTTTCATCTCCCGCAGGGCATCCTTGCAAAAATCGGCTGCCGAATAGCTCACAGCGGGATCAAGAATATCGATCAGCCGGTGCGGGGCCCGCGCCAGTTCATCGGCGGTCGGCTTGGCCGTACCGATATCCATGCCGCGATAGATCAGCGCAGAATCGACGCTGATGATGTCGCAAGGCAGTGCCTGACACAGTTCAATGGCGAGATCCGTCTTGCCGGAGGCCGTCGGCCCCATCAGAAAAATTGCGGTCGGCAAGTCACTCGCCATGTTCAAACTCCTCCAGCACGGTCGCCAGCGAAAGCGGGCGCACCATACGCATGTCACCAAGCTGGTCACTGAAATCAGTCACAAGCTCCGTCAGCAGACGACTGGCAGTTGAAAAATCGTATATCTTCTCGCGGCTTATCCCCTGCTCCACCAGCCATTGGCATAATACTTCAGCCTGCTGACCAGCATCACTGTCAGATCCGCCCTCGATAATTTGCAGCAATTCGGGTAACAGACGCACCAGATCAGTCTGGCGCAGCAGAGCCGGCACCCGAGTCAGGATCATGGTGTCGCGCCCCCCGCTTTTCAACTCCAGCCCCATCCGTTTCAGCAAACGTTCCTGCTCGGTCACCAGCGCGATCAAATTCTTCGGCAATTTGAAGGAGACCGGCAGCAACAGTGGCTGGGCCGCCAGTCCCTGGCCCCAGGTCTCCAGCAGCCAGTGGCGCAGCAGCACCCGCTCGGCGCGCACCAGCGAGAGCAGCGCCAGCTGATTATCCCGCTCGATCAACAGGTAGGCCTGAGCCACCAGTGTCAGGGCACGACATCCCCACTGTTTGGGTGACGGCACTGTGTCGGTGGACTGTGCGGGAGCAGCCTCAGCCGCAGTTGCGATAGGCAGCGTAGTGAGCAGAGCGCCCATGCCGCGCATCGCCTCCCGGCTTGGGGGCTCGGGCGGTTGATAATTGCTGGCTCGGCCAGCCCCACCGCCCCCCTCCCGCACCTGTGCAGGTGCCCGGTAGCTGTGCTCGGCACCGTACCATTCGGGACGTGGCGCCTGACCGGGATATTCAATCTGCGGACTGACCGGCAACTCGACCAGGGTTTCGGCCAGCGGCGCGTCCTGATGAGCGGCGCTGACTCCTTCGCGGCGCAGCGCAGTAAACAGCGCCTGAAAGATAAAGTCGTGGATCAGCCGCGCCTGATGGAAGCGCACCTCATGCTTGGCCGGATGAACGTTGACATCCACCTGACGGGGATCCAGCTCGATATAGAGCACATAAGCAGCGAAGCGATCGGGAGGCAGCAACTCGTCATAGGCCTGACGGATGGCGTGGTTGATGAGCTTGTCGCGCATCATCCGGCCGTTGACATAGGTGTATTGCAGGTCGTTCTGCGGTCTTGCCCCCTCCGGGGTCGCCAGCCAGCCCCACAACCGCACGTCGCTATGCTCGCTCTCCACCGCCAGCGCATGGTGCATGAAGGGGGTGCCGCAAACGGCGGCGAGACGTCGCTCCTGCTCCGGCACGGTATTGGCGGCCTTGTACTGGCGCACCACCTTGCCATTGTGGCGCAGGATCAGGGTGGCATCGAAGCGGGAGAGCGCGATGCGGCGCACCAGCTCGTCAATATGGGCAAACTCGGTCTTTTCGCTGCGCATGAATTTGCGCCGCGCGGGTGTATTAAAGAAGAGATCCACGACCTCCACCGTGGTGCCCACCGGATGGGCCGCAGGCTTGATGGTGACGCTCATCTCGCGCCCTTCCGCCTGGGCTTGCCAGGCTTCGGACTGCTCGGCGGTGCGGGAGGTGAAGGTGAGACGGGAGACAGAGCTGATGGAGGCGAGCGCCTCGCCACGAAAACCGAGGCTGTTGATCCCTTCCAGATCATCCAGCGTGGCCACCTTGGAGGTTGCATGACGCGACAGCGCAAGTACCAGCTCATCTTTGGCGACACCGCAGCCGTTGTCACGGATGCGGATCAGCTTGGCGCCCCCCTTGTCGATGTCGATCTCGACCCGGTCGGCCCCCGCATCCAGGCTGTTTTCCACCAGCTCTTTCACCACAGAAGAGGGCCGCTCCACCACCTCTCCGGCTGCAATCTGGTTGGCCAGAATGGGTGGCAAAATACGGATCGGCATCATTTACTCCTGAATTTCAATCTTGCGGATAGAGAGCCGTTCCACCACCTCTCCACCAACCGGAATCTGGTTGGCCAAGATAGGGGGCAATATACGGATCGGCATCACTTACTCCTGAATTTCAATCTTGCGGATAGAGAGCCGTTCCACCACCTCTCCACCAACCGGAATCTGGTTGGCCAGGATAGGGGGCAATATACGGATCGGCATCACTTACTCCTGAATTTCAATCTTGCGGATAGAGAGCCGCTCCACCACCTCTCCACCAACCGGAATCTGGTTGGCCAGAATCGGGGGGTAATATACGGATCGGCATCACTTGCTCCTGAATTTCAATCTTGCTGATGGTATTGGCTAACAGCGAGAGCGGTATCACCCGCTCCCGCGCGTCAGTTTTGCGGAATGTAGAGCACCTGCCCTACCTGAATATTCCGCGATTTGAGCTTGTTGATCTCTACCAGTCGCGCCTGACTCACCCCATGCTTCTCGGCAAGGCGGGAGAGACTCTCCCCCCGCTTGACCACATGGCGGATCATCTGCGACTTGTCATCACTGCGAACGGGGGCGGCAGCGCGGCTCTGCCCCTGCTGGGGAATATAGATGGTCTGACCAATCTGAATATCCCGGCTGCGCAGCTGGTTGATCTCTACCAAAGTGGATTGACTCACTCCATGCTTCTCGGCAAGGCGAGAGAGACTCTCGCCACGTTTGACCACATGGCGGAGCATCCGAGATTTGTCATAGTCGCCCACATTGCTAACCGGCGCACCAGAATCTTGCGCAGCCTCCGAATAGGGCTTGATCACCCCGGCACCTGAACCGGTCGCAGCCGCGCCGTCACGTACTGTCGCTGGCATCTTATTGGTCACCACCGGCTGCGACTGCACTGGCTTGGGCTGGCTCACCGGCTGCGAAGCTACCGGTGCAGAGCGAGTGGTCGCGGCAGGCCTGCTCGCCAGTCCCTTGCCGGTCAACATGGCTCCCTTGGTCGGGTGGGCGCGGTAGTAGTTGCGGATCCCCTCGAAAATGGCGCGGGCCAGCTGATCCTGATAGCTTGAGGTAGCCAGCAGCTTCTCTTCCGCATGGTTGGAGATAAAGCCGGTTTCGACCAGCACCGAGGGAATATCCGGCGCCTTCAGCACAGCCAGACTGGCATGCTCCGGGGCCTTCTTGTGCAGTCGGGCAACCTTGCCCAATGAGCGCAGGATCTGACGGCTGACGTCGTAGCCTTCGGCACGGGACTTGTCCATGGAAAGGTCTAAGAAAGTTTGCGCCAGATAGGGATTGGGATCGGATTCCGCCAACACCTTGCCGACCCCGCCCAGCAGCTCGCCCTGCTTCTCCTGCTTCTCCAGCCAGCTGCCCATCTCGCGGTTGGCACGGTTGGTCGAGAGGACCCAGACAGAGGCGCCGCGCGGAGTGGAGTTATGGAAGCTGTCCGCATGGACCGACACCAGCAGATCCGCCTTGGCCTTGCGGGCGATCTCGGAACGCTTGTTGAGGTCGACGAAATAGTCGCCACGACGGGTCAGCACGGCGCGCATCCCCGGCTCGCGGTCGATCAGCGCCGCCAGCTTCTGGGAGACTGCCAGCGTAACTCGCTTCTCATAGGTACGACGCGGACCGATGGAGCCCGGGTCTTCCCCACCGTGGCCCGGGTCGATGGCAATCACCACCCCCCTGCCCTTGCCACCGACGGGCGTGGATTGCACCGCAGCCGCCGAGCGCTTCTCTTCATAAGGCAGATCGATCACCAGACGGTGACCATAGGGCCCGGCTGGTGCCAGCGGAAAGACCACCGGCTTGATGGCGGAGCTGAGATCAAGCACCAGCCGCAGGCCCCCCTTCTCCAGCGGAGTGCTCTCACGTATCTTGCGCACCAGCTCGCTGTTGTTCTCGACCCGGGCCAGATTGGTGGCATTGCTCGCCCCTTTCAGATCGATCACCAATCTATCGGGGCCAGCCAGGGTGAAGTAGTTGTAGTTGGGGGCACTGCTCATATCGAGCACCACCCGGGTGTTATCCGGTGATGGCCAGATTCGCACACTCTTGAGCTGATTCGCCCAGGAGGGTAACGCCATCAAGGAGAGAGCAATAACAAGGATCAAGCGCACGTAGATGACAACCGTTCCAGAATGGCTTCGCCAATAGCAGTGCGGGCCTCTATCAGAGCCTCGCGCTGCTCGCCTACATAAGTAAGGGTAATTTCAAGGTCAGGAGCCGGTAACCAGCCCTCGCCCTTCTCGGACCACTCCACCAGACAGAGAGTATTGGCGGCAAAATAGTCCCGAATGCCCATGAACTCCAGCTCTTCCGGATCAGCCAGACGATAGAGATCGAAGTGATAGACCTGCCAGCCATCGAGTTCGTAGGGCTCAACCAGGGTATAGGTCGGGCTTTTTACCTTGCCCTGATGGCCAAGGCCCTGCACCCAGCCGCGGGTCAGAGTGGTTTTACCAGCACCAAGCGTGCCATGCAAAAACACTGTGGTCGCCTGCTGGCAGGCCTGTGCCAGACGGCCACCCAGTGCCACGGTTGCTGCCTCGTCCGGCAGTGTCATCATCAACTGTTTTGCCATGTTCTTCTTTTTAACTTTTAATGGTGTCGGGATTAACCAGTTTGCGGATCAGCGGCAGCAGATCTGACGCCAGAATGCCCCGTTCGCCGTCAGCGGCGGCCTGATCTGCAGCCTCGCCGTGGATCACGGCGCCCAGCCAGCTTGCCATGGTGGCAGACCAGCCCTGGGCCAAAAGGGCGGCGATTATACCAGATAACAGATCGCCCATGCCGCCACTTGCCATGCCTGGGTTGCCTTCACAACAGAGTGCGACCCGCTCGCCGTCATAAATAAGTGTCCCCGCCCCTTTTAACAACACCACACCGCCATAGCGCCGCTGCAGCGCCTGCACGGCGGAAAACCGGTCGGTTTCAATGTCGGCAATGGTGCATCCCAGCAGTCGCGCAGCTTCGCCGGGATGGGGCGTGAGCACCCAATTATCCTGATGGCGGGGAGATTGCGCCAGCCAATTCAATCCATCGGCGTCCAAAACCAGTGGCAGCCGTTCGGTGAGATAACGGGCGATTTGCGCGCCTCCCCACTCATCCTGACCGAGGCCGGGGCCGATGACCCGCACCGACGCCCACCCCTTGTCATCAGCGCTGGTGAGGCTCATCAGCTCCGGTTGATAGAGGCTGACCGGCGGATGCTCCGGATGCTGACACACCCGCACCAGCCCGGCTCCCGCCCGCAGGCAGGCGCGGGCCGCCAGCACGATGGCCCCCTGCATGCCGCGATTGCCCCCCACCAGCAGCACCTTGCCATAAGAGCCCTTGTGGGAAGCGCGCGGGCGCGGGGTAAGCTGCGTGCTGAGCAGCGGATAATCGATACGCCAGACGGCGGGCAGCATAGTGTCATCCGGCGTGACGCCAAGGGGATCACAGTCGAGCTGGCCGACGCAATCCACCCCGTCGCCGGTGAGCATCCCCTGCTTGATACCGATAAAGGTGAGGGTGCGAGTGGCCTGCACCACGGCCCCCATGGCACGGCCGGTATCGCCGTTGAGGCCGGAGGGGAGATCCACCGCCAGCACGGGCACGGCCAAGCCATTGATTGTTGCGACGATCTTTGTCAGTAGTGGCGAGAGGGACGTGTTGACGCCGGTGCCAAGCAGGGCATCGACCACCAGCTCCGGGGCGGAGTGTTGGGTATCATCAAACTGCTCGGCCAGCCAGACCCGGCCACCGGCCGCCAGCCACTCATCGGCGGCCCGTCTGGCATCCCCTTTCAGCTGGTCGGGTGCTCTGGCGGCAATCACCACCACCTCGATGCCAATCTGGCGGGCAAGGCGGGCCAGAACATAGCCATCACCGCCGTTATTACCGGGGCCGACGAAAATCCACCAGCAGCGACTGTCGGGCCAATGCAGGGTGGCATAGGTGCGCAGCGCGGCACCGGCTCGCTCCATCAGGGCATAGAGAGGTTGCCCCTCACGCGCGGCCCAGTTGCGCTCCAGTGCGCGGATCTGTTCAGTCTGCCACAGCCCCTGTGGTAAACTGCCTCCCTCTTTTGTGCCCAACGCGCCCCTGATGATCTCTACCATGACGGCTCCCGCCTCTTATCAATCGACCCACGCCAGCAAACTCCGGCCAGGCCAAGCCGCATGAGTGCACCTGACTTCCACCAGCTGGCCCACGATATCAAGCTCTGGGCACGGGAGCTAGGTTTTGACCAGGCGGGCATCACCGACACCGATCTGCGTATCGAAGAGCCGAGATTGCAGGCCTGGCTGGATGCGGGCTATCACGGCAGCATGGATTACATGGCACGCCACGGCATGATGCGGGCGCGCGCCCACGAGCTGCTGCCGGGCACGGTGCGGGTGTTGTCGGTGCGGATGAACTACCTGCCGTTCGAGGCAGGCTTTGCTGCCACCCTGCGCGATCCGACCCTCGGCTATATCAGCCGCTATGCCCTCGGCCGTGACTACCACAAGGTGCTGCGCAACCGGCTCAAACAGCTGGGTGATCGCATCGAAGCGCGCTGCGCCGAGCTGTTTCAAGGCACTGAAGAGACCTTGGGTGAGTGGCGCCCCTTCGTTGACTCCGCCCCCATCCTCGAGCGGCCACTGGCGGCCAAGGCAGGCCTCGGCTGGGTTGGCAAACACTCACTGCTGCTCAACGAATCGGCCGGCTCCTTCTTCTTTCTCGGTGAGCTGTTGCTCAACCTGCCGCTACCGCTCGACCAGCCAGTGGAGAAGGAGCAGTGCGGCAAGTGCGTCGCCTGCATCAACATCTGCCCGACCGGCGCCATTGTCGCCCCCTATGTGGTAGATGGCCGCCGCTGCATCTCCTATCTCACCATCGAGAATGACGGCCCTATTCCGGAAGAGTTCAGGCCCTTGATGGGCAACCGCATCTACGGCTGCGACGACTGCCAGCTTATCTGCCCCTGGAACCGCTACGCCGATGCCAGCCCGGAACCCGACTTCAGCCCGCGCCCCAGCCTGCACCGACCGCCCCTGCTGGCGCTGTGGCGCTGGAGCGAGAGCGACTTTCTCAAGCAGACCGAAGGGAGCCCGATCCGCCGCATCGGCTATCAACGCTGGCGCCGCAATCTGGCGGTCGCCCTTGGCAATGGCCCGGCGACCCCCGAGGTGATCGCGGCCCTGCAACTGGGGCTGACCACCGCCGATCCCATGGTGGCCGAACATATCGAATGGGCGCTGACCACCCTTGCCCGGCGTCAGGATGAAGAGAACAAGAAGACCCGTTTGCTGATCCGCTGCATCGAAAAAGGTCTGTCGGATCACGCATAAGTGATCTGCCCCTTGCCGGATTGCAGCACTTTTTTCATGCTCTGCCGACCTGCAGTGCCCATAACAGCGTGGTCACTGCAAACTGGTCGGCACACAACAAGGACAACACAGATGCATATGTTGGGAGTGGATATTGGAGGCTCGGGGATCAAGGGCTGTCTGGTCGATACCAAAACCGGCGAATTGATTGGCGAGCGCCATCGCATTGCCACACCGCAACCGGCCACCCCGGCCGCCATCGCCCATACCCTCAAGGCGCTGGTCGAACACTTCGACTGGAAAGGGCCGGTGGGCTGCGGCTTTCCCGCCACCATCCACAACGGGGTTGCCAAGAGTGCCGCCAACATCGACAAAAGCTGGATCGAAACCGATGCCGAGCATCTGTTTGCCGATGTCACCGGCAAGCCCTGCTATGTGCTGAATGATGCCGATGCCGCCGGTCTGGCCGAGATGCGCTTTGGCGCTGGCAAGGATCGCAAGGGGGTCATCATCCTCATCACGGTCGGCACCGGCATCGGCACCGCCATCTTCGTCAACGGCCATCTGCTGCCCAACACCGAGCTGGGCCATTTGATGCTGGAAGGAATGGTCGCCGAGCACTACTGCTCCGATGCGGCGCGCAAACGGGAAGATCTCTCCTGGAACCGCTGGGGCAAGCGCTTCAACAAATATCTGGCGCGCCTCGAGTTTCTCTTCTCCCCCGACCTCTTCATTCTGGGGGGCGGCAGCGCAGCCAAGCTGGATAAGTTTATCGATCGCATCGAGACCCGGGCGCCGCTTATTCCGGCGGCCAGCCTCAATCAGGCGGGCATTATCGGGGCCGCCCTCTACGCGGCCGAGCAGCAGGGCTAACCGACGCTCACTGCAAGTCAGCAGATATCCAATGGAAAGGGCCCGGCACTGCTGCCGGGCCCTTTTGTTTGGCCATCATCTTGCGTGTTTGGCGCTTATCACCCGTTACATGTCGTCGAGTCGATGTACTCCGTGCACCAGTCGGGTCAGGCGGGTCTGCTCCAGCCTGGCCAGATTCTCGAGCAAGGCGGTGGTGGCCGGTGTCGGGCACTCCCGGGCCAGATGACTCAGCTCGCCCACCAGCTGCTCTTCCCAACGGCATACCTGAGTGACGATATCCTGGGTCTGGACTGATGCCGGCAGCTCGAAGCGGGTAATGGCAGGCAGCATATCCTCGCTGAAACTCTGGTTCAGCCAGGTCTCCCTGACCGCCTCTCCCAGCTGAGCAGCATATTCGTGCAGATGGGCACTGGCCGCATCCTCACGCCCTTGCAGATAGACCAGCAACATCCGGCTGCGCTCGCTGTCCACCTGACTGGTCAAACGCCCGTAACAGAGTCCGAGCTGGTGATGAACCTGCTCAAGATAGTGCAGCAACTCTTTGATCTGTTGGAATCTCATCGCACAGCCCTCCATGCTTGTCGACATCATCAGTATAAAAAACCGGCGCCACCGACCCAATCCCTATCCGAGCCCCTCTTGCGCTGCATCAAGGTTGACGCCGACAAAGTGACGGTCAGGTGATCCGGTCGCGAATAGGGAACGATTTGTGCAGCAATTTATGTAACGATGGAGGAGCATCAGGCTAGACAGCAGATGTGAACAGAAACGGGCTGACGAACTAATAAAACCAGCATTTACCCGATATAAACCATCTTTAATTCGGCCATGTGCCACGCAAGCGAAACAGGATCTGGATACGTAACATATCCACCCTGATCGTTATCCACCAGACAGAAATCCTTATCACTTTTTTAGACGTCTAGACGTAAAAACATGCGTTGACATGGCCATCCAGACATCTTAGCATCATCCTCCATGATGACAGAGTAACCCAGTGGAACCTCTGCCCAATTTCCCCGCCTGTAGCGCCCTGTGCTTTAAGGCTGTTAGCACGGAAGAATCCATGATTAAGTTGATCGGTCTCAACAAAGTCTACGGTACAGGCAGTGACGCCGTGCACGCCCTGCGTGATGTGAGTCTGCATGTACCCCAAGGCAAAATTTTCGGGGTGATCGGTGCCTCCGGTGCCGGCAAGAGTACCCTCATTCGTTGTGTCAACCTGCTGGAGCGCCCGACAGAGGGCCAAGTCATCGTTGATGGCCAGGATCTGGTCGCCCTGAGCGAACGGGATCTGACCCAGGCTCGCCGCCAGATCGGGATGATTTTCCAGCACTTCAACCTGCTTGCCTCCCGCACCGTGTTTGCCAACATCGCCTTTCCGCTGGAGTTGGCAGGCTGGAGCAAAGAGAAGATCCAGCAACGGGTTGCCGAGCTGCTGGCACTGGTCGGGCTGGAAGCCCGTGCCCAGGCCTATCCGTCCGAGCTTTCCGGCGGTCAGAAACAGCGCGTCGCCATTGCTCGTGCACTGGCACCGGCCCCCAAGGTACTGCTCTGCGACGAGGCCACCTCGGCCCTCGACCCGCAGACCACCCGCTCGATCCTGACCCTGCTCAAGGAGATCAACGTCAAGCTGGGGCTCACCATCCTGCTCATCACCCACGAGATGGATGTGGTGAAGGGGATCTGTGACGAAGTGGCCATCATCAGCGACGGCCGTCTGATCGAACAGGGCGAAGTGGCCTGGTTCTTCAGCAATGCCAAGACCCAGCTGGCGCGGGATTTCATCCACTCCACCATCCACCTGGAAGTACCCCAAGAGTATCAGGATCGGATGAGTGCGGAGCGGGTGCCGGGCAGCTACCCGCTGGTGAAGCTTGGCTTTACCGGCAGCACGGTCGATACGCCGCTGATCTCCGAGGCGAGCCGCCGTTTCAATATCGACATCAGTATTCTGAGCGCGGACATCGAGTACGCCGGTGGCGTCAAATTCGGTTTCCTGCTGGCCGAGCTGTTCGGGGATGAAGCCCAGTGCGAGGCGACCCAGCAGTTCCTTATCGACAACCACATTCAGCTGGAGGTAATGGGTTATGTCCGAAGCCATGATTAATCTGCTCATCACGGCCCTGGGCGACACCCTGATCATGGTGTTTGCCTCCGCCCTGTTCGGCTGCCTGCTGGGCCTGCCACTCGGCGTAGCGCTGCATGTGACCAAGGCGGGCCAGATCCTGGCCAACCCCTTGCTCAACCGTACTCTGGGTATGGTGGTCAACGTGGGTCGCTCGGTGCCCTTTATCATCCTGCTGGTCGCCATCATTCCGCTAACCCGGCTGATTGTCGGCACCAGTATCGGCACCATCGCTGCCATAGTGCCGCTGACTGTCGGTTGCATCCCTTTCATTGCCCGTCTGGTGGAAGGGGCCCTGATGGAAGTGCCGGACGGCCTGCTGGAAGCGGCCAAGGCGATGGGCGCCAAGCCGCTGCAAATCATCACCAAGGTGCTGCTGCCCGAGGCCCTGCCCGGCATCCTCAACAGCGTCACTATCACCCTCGTCACGCTGGTGAACTACTCCGCCATGGCCGGTGCCATCGGGGGCGGTGGTCTGGGGGATGTTGGTATTCGTTATGGTTATCAGCGCTTTGACCCGACCGTCATGCTGGTGACCGTAGTTATCCTGGTAGTACTGGTTCAACTTATCCAGAGCGCGGGTGAGCGCCTGGTCAACAAATGTGATCATCGTTAATCGTCGATTTCTGACAGGAGGTTTTATGAAATTTGGCATCAAATCCGTTGCGGCAGCTCTGCTGGCTGGTCTGGTACTGGCCGGTTGCGGTCAAAAAGAAGAGAGCAAGGTTCTGAAAGTGGGCGCTATTGCCGGCCCCGAGACCGAACTGGTTGAAGTGGCCGCCAAAGTGGCCAAGGAGAAATACGGCCTGACCGTCGAGGTGGTCAACTTCTCCGACTACGTCACCCCGAACGTGGCGCTGAACGATGGCAGCATCGACGTCAACGCCTTCCAGCACAAGCCCTATCTGGATGCCCAGATCCGTGATCGCGGCTTCAAGCTGGTGCCGGTCGGCAACACCTTCGTCTACCCGATCGCCGGTTACTCCAAGAAGATCAAGGCGCTGAGCGAGCTGAAAGATGGCGCCCAGATCGCGGTGCCGAACGATCCGACCAACTTGGGCCGTTCCCTGATCCTGCTGGAGAAGCAAGGTCTGCTGAAGCTCAAAGAGGGTGCCGGTCTGGAAGCGACAGTGCTGGATATCGCCAGCAACCCGCGCAACTTCAAGATCGTAGAGCTGGAAGCTGCCCAGCTGCCGCGCTCGCTGGAAGACGTGGACTTGGCCATCATCAACAACACCTTCGCCGGTCAGATCGGGCTGACCCCGACCGAGAACGGTCTGTTTGTTGAGGACAAAGAGTCCCCCTACGTCAACCTGATCGTTGCCCGTGACAACAACAAGGACGACGAGAAGGTCAAACAGTTCGTACAGGCTTTCCAGACCGACGACGTCTACAAGAAAGGGCTGGAACTGTTCAAGGGCGGCCTGGTGAAAGGTTGGTAATCACTCACTCGGCAAAAAAGGCCACGCAATGCGTGGCCTTTTTTTTTGCTGCCGTTATCATATCGGCGAGCACGGCAACACGAACATATTCAGCACATGAAAAAATGGTATCTGGCCTACTGCAAGCCAAAAGAAGAGGCCCGCGCCCGCGCCCATCTCGAAGCCCAGGGGATCGAGTCCTACTACCCCATGGTGGAAATTGAAAAACTGCGGCGGGGCAAGCGTGTCCCGGTGCGGGAGCCCATGTTCCCCAACTACCTGTTCATCTATGTGGATCTGGAAGAGGTCACCCCGGTCACCCTGAAGTCGACCCGCGGCATCAGCCGGATCATCCACTTCGGCAGTGAATGGAGCCCCATCAGCAGCAAGCTGGTCTATCAGCTGATGAGCCGCGATGACAGCGACGAGGCGAGAGCCAGCTACGCCAGCCTGCCCTGCTCGGGTGACAAGGTGCTGATTGAAGAGGGGCCGTTGGCTGGATTCGAAGCCATCTATATGGAGCCGGATGGAGAGAAACGGGCAATTTTGCTGGTCAGCCTGCTCAACCGGGAGACTACCAGCAGCTTCGACAACCACACCTTCAGACGTCTGGACTAAACCCACGGGCCAGACGGCCTGGTGAATGGCAATAGCAATGGCGGGATGCTCCCGCCATCTCACGCATCAAGATCAAAGCGGGCGATGACCGCCTTCAGCTTGCCGGTATCGCCAGCCAGTCTGGCTACGATCTCCTCCCCCTGCTGACTGCGCAGACAGGATTGCCGACTGAGCGCAGCAATGTCATCGACCGTTCCGGCTACCTCGGCGGCCACCCGCGACTGCTGCTCGGTTGCCACCGAAATGGCCTGCAGCTGGCCAGACAGCGAGTGCACCAGCTCGTTCATGGCACTCAGGGTATCGGTCACCAATCCAACGGCATCCCGCCCCTGCTCCACCAGCCGGGTGCCGCTGCTGACGGTACTCACCGTCTGGCGAGTCTGCCGGGAGATGGCTGCAATAGTCTGGCTGATCTCGGCGGTTGATTGATGGGTGCGGGTCGCCAGCTGGCGCACCTCGTCGGCCACCACCGCAAAACCGCGCCCCTGCTCGCCTGCCCGTGCCGCTTCTATCGCCGCATTGAGTGCCAGCAGATTGGTCTGCTCCGCAATGGTGGCGATCACCTCGGTGATCTGCCCCACCTGTTCACTCTGATGCTCCAGCAGCCCCATGGCCTCGTTGGCCTGCCCAATCATGGCGGCAATCTGCTGCATGGTATCGCTCATTCGCGCCAGCGCAGCCTCTCCCTGACGGGTCTGCTGCTGCACCTGCTGGGCACTATCCGCCACACCGGCAATGTTGCCAGCCACATCACGGGCACTCACTGACATCTGATCGATAGCTGCCGCCACCGCATCGACCCGCTGATCCTGCTCCGTCAGATCCGCCACTATGGCTCTGGTGGTGTTGCCCACATCAAGACAGGCCTCTTCGACCTGTCCCACTGCGCCCTGCAACTCGCCGACCAGATCACGTAACTGGGCAGACATCCGGTTGATGGAGCCGGTCAATCCACCCAGCTCATCCTGACCCGTTATCGGCAAGGGCTCGGCAGCCAACCGACCATCCGCAACCAGCCCCGCCCGGATCACCAGACTGGCAATGTCACGGGTCAGACGACGGCTAAAGAGCCAGGCGACCAGCATGCCAAGCACGATGGCACTGCCGGTGGCCAACATTAGTGTCTGGTTGATGGCCCTTCCGGCTCCGGTCATCTGCGCCGAAATCTGATCCACCTCGGCGCGGGTTTTATTCACCTGCTGGACCAACTGCTCGCTGAGGCTGGACTGCATCGGCTCGATGTCGGTGGCCATCAGGTAGTTGGCCTGATCCCAATCCGGCGCCTGGCGCTTCTCGATCACCTGCCCCACCAGCTCGGAGAAGGGGGTCGCCATCTCTTCAAACAGCTGCCAGAGGCTCTGCTGGGTATCGGTAAAGAGCGCGGCTTGCTGCTTCACCTCAGCCACCCGCTGCTGGTGAAACTGGTAGTAATCCTGATACTTGCTGCGGTATTCGGGATCGCCTGAGATGAGAAAATCCCTCAGGGCAGAGAGGGAATTGGCGAGGCTGTTGTAGGCATCTCCCACCTGCTTGAGCAGCATGCGGCGATCGCCCGCGAGCTGATCCTGCGAGGTCGCCACCTCCTCATTGGCAAAGGATTGCAGCTGATCGAGCGCAGCCTCCGCCAGCGGCCCCGCCTCCTGCAGCATCAGGGTGTGAGCGGGCAGATTCTCTTCACTCTGGGCTATGGTCCACACCTTCTCCTGATGGCTTTTGAAGGTCTCGAGAGACTTGGCGAGCGCCGGGCTGAAGGCCTGATGGGCAATGGCCTGCCAGGCCGACTCCCACTCCTGCTTGAGGCGGGAAGCCTGAGCCGGATCCTTGCCGAGGATCAGATAGCCACGCAGGGCAGAAACGGTGGCAACCAGAGCCTTCTGGCTCGCCTCATCCCGCTGCAGAGCGGGCAGCGCCTGCTCCAACAGGGTGTGTTGGGCCTGATTGATCTGGGTCAGCCGGTAATAGACCAGCGCGGAGGAGAGCAGGATCAGCAGGTTGATAAAACCGAAGCTGAGCAGCAACTTGCTTGAGATTTTCATGAACATCCTTGTTCAAACGGAGGGATCCAGCCAACAGAATCAGATAGATATCAGTGTAGGCAATCTATCTTGCCAAGCCCGGTGCCACTCTTGCAACTCGCTGCGTGGCATCGGTCTGGCAGAGAAGAACCCCTGACAAACATCGCAGCCCAACTTTGCCAGCAACCGCCAGGTCTGCTCATCCTCTACCCCTTCAGCCACCGACTTGAGGCCCAACTTGCGCGCCAGCTCGATACTGGACTCGATAATGGCCAGACGGGATGGGTCTTCAAAACAGCGGTCGACAAAGGAGCGATCCAGCTTCAGTTCGGTAAAGGGCAGCAGCGCCAGTTGCTGCATGGAGGAGTAGCCGGTACCGAAGTCATCAATGGCGAGGCCAAAGCCGTGCATCCGCAGCCGGGTCAGCACCTCCAGCGACTTGCCCAGATCCTGTACAAAGGCGCTCTCGGTCACCTCCAGGGTGATAAGCTCGGGGTTGATGCTCCAGCGTTGACACTGATTGATCAGGGAATTGCACAGATCGCCCTCGATCAGCGAGGTAGTGGAGAGGTTCATCGACAGATTGAGCGAGAGTCCGGTCTCTTCCCACAAGTGACCATCACTAAGGGATTTGCCGATGATCACTTCAGTCAACTGATCGATCAGTCCGTTGCGCTCCGCCAGTGGAATAAAACGCCCCGGAGAGATCAGGCCGTACTCCGGGTGCTGCCAGCGGGCCAGCGCCTCCATCCCGACCCACTCGCCGGAGGCAAAGCTCACCTTGGGCTGATACCAGGGCAGCAACTGATCCTGCTCGAGTGCACGGCACAACTCATCCAGGCCGATCCTGTGCCCCTCCTCCTCCCTAGCAGGCTCCTCCCGGGGTGACCAAGCATCGATCAGCAGCTTGAGCTGCTGCTGGGTAGAGGGTTTCTCTATGCGGCCGAGCACCTGCAAGCCATAGGCGGCACTCATCCGCAACACGGCCTCCACCACATCGTCTTCAAGGGCGCTGGAGAGGATAATCCCCCCGCGAAAACCGCCCAGTGACAGGCGGCGCAGCAGTGCCATGCCATCCATGCCCGGCATCCGCAGGTCGCAAAACAGGATATCGACGGCGTGTTGCTGGCTCAGTACCAGCGCCTCGGCACCATCGGCCGCCTCCAGCAGATTCTGGTAACCCAGGCTGCGGATCTGGTGCAGCAGCGCCTTGCGCTGAAATCCATGGTCTTCCACGACCATAATGACCAACTCATGTTGTGCTTTTTTCATCGAGCCATAATCCAATGTCGTGGGCGATCGCCGTCATCAATAGCTGCACCTTGCTGGTCAGCTCATCCAGTTCCTCAAGCTGCTTCAATCTGGCAGCCGACTCCAGCCTGGCAGCCTGTGTGGCCAGCTCCTGCAGCCCGACCATGCGGGCTGCCCCCTTGATCCGGTGGGCAGTTTCTACCAGTACGCTGAAATCATGGCAAGCCAGCGCAGCCATCATATGAGCCCCATCCTGACGATTGGAGTCGAGATATTCCGCCGCCATCGCCCGCGCCGTCGGCTCATCGCCAAACAGGGTCAACCAGCGTTCAGCCTGAACGGCCAGCACATCATCGACCGCCATCACCGCTGTATCGCCCGCCGGTACCGACTCAGCGAGCCAGTGTGCCAGCAGCTGGCGCAGGGTATCCAGCGGGTAGGGCTTGAACAGCATGTCACTCATTCCCGCTTCCACCATACGGGCATGAGCCTCTTCCGAGGTATCCGCCGTCACCCCGATAATGGGCGCCGTCACGCCCGCAGCCCGCAGCGCCTTGGTCAGGGCATAGCCATCCATCACCGGCATGTGGCAATCGGTCAGCAACAGGGAGAATGGCTGCCCCTGCCAGGCCCGCAACGCCTTTTCGCCATCTTCCACTACCTGGGATTCAATTCCGAGGATAGCCAGTTGTCGTGCCAGCAGGGCGCGATTGACCGGATGATCATCAGCCACCAGCACCCGTCCTCCCAGCTTGTCGGCCAGCGCAGGCAAAACCGGGGCGACCCATTCCTGCAGCAGTTCGAGACAACTCTCCAGCAGCAGGTCCGGGTAGAGAGGAGAGAGCCCCAATCGCCACCACAACTGACCGCCGATCCGGCCGCGAAGAGCCTCGTTCGGTGACGCTATGATCCCTCTCAATGAGACATGCTGCAACCATCCCTGCCACTCACCGCCGAGGGCCTGCTCCAACCACAGCTGATCAGCCAGCAGCAACCCTTCCAGTGAGCGGTTGAGCTGGCTGGCATCCAGATGCCTTAGCTTGGCGCCCAACCGCCGCATGGCCGCCTCGAGGCTGGCATCGGCGCTGAAAAACCACCATTCGGTGCCAGCCAGCGGGGGCGCATCCCATTGAGGGTTGGTCAGCGGCACGGTAAAGCGGAAACGGGATCCCTCTCCCGCCTTGCTGGTCAGGGTGAGTTCGCCCCCCATTTTGCGCACCAGCTGATCACAGATTGCCAGCCCCAGCCCGGTACCACCAAAGCGGCGATTGATGTCGGACTCCACCTGCTCAAACGGAGTGAACAACAATGCCTGTTTCTCCTCGGCAATCCCGATACCGGTATCGCGGATACTGATAGCAAGCTGATCGCGCAGGTAGCTGACCCGGATGGAGACCTCCCCCTGTTCGGTGAACTTTACCGCATTGTTGAGCAGATTGGAGATCACCTGACCGACCCGTACCCCGTCGATATCGGCCCAATCAGGTACATGCTGGCCCCACTCCAGCGTCACGTTGAGCCCCTTGCTATGGGCCAGGGTAGCGTGGCCACGGATCGCATCGCAGATCACCGTCTGCAACCGGCTGACCTGACAATGCAGTTGCAACTGACCCGCCTCGATCTTGGAGAAATCGAGTATGTCGTTGACCAGATAGAGCAGGTTGTTGGTCGAGGTGACCACATTACGCACCATGTAACGTTGATCGTCGTTGAGCTCGCTCATTTGCAACAACTCGAGCATGCCGTGCATGCCGGAGATGGGGGTGCGTAACTCGTGGCTCATGGTGGCCAGAAAGCGGCTGCGCGCCTGCATCGCCTGCTCGGCATAAGCACGTGCCTCGCGCAGCTCATGCTCCTGCTGCTTGAGGGCCGTGATGTCCTGAATCACCCCGTTGAGGATCAGCGCCTGCTGCTCCTGACGGACAAAATTGCCGCGTACCTGCAGATAGCGATCCCCGTCAGGGCGCTCCACCTTGACCTCCAGATCGAGGGGGGCCAGGGTCTCGGCATGGTTGGCCACCTTGCTGACAAACTCCTGCAGGGCCTGTTCGGTAAAGCCAAATACCTCACCACCCGATTCAGCGTTAAATAAATCCTGATGAGATACCCCCAGGATCTCGTTGGCCCCCTGAGAGGCATAAAGAAAGCGTCCCTTGCCCGGCCCCAGCCACAGATACTGGTAGACTACGCCGGGCATGCTGTCGGTGATCTGGGTCAGGCGAGTTTCAGCCTGACGAGCACGCTCCTCGGCTTCCTTGATACGGCTGACATCGGTCAGCACTGTCAGCACACCCCGCATGTTGCCATCGGGGTCCCGGTAAGGGCGCTTGGCATAGATAACATGAAAAGGGGTGCCATCGGCACGCAAGCTATTGCCGGCCCCCTCCAGCTCCTGGCCGCTTTGCCATATCCTGCGCTCCTCTTCCAGCACGCTCGCACGCAGGGGCTCGGGGATGCTTTGCAGGTCGTCAAGCGCCTCGCCATTGACATCAACGAGAAAGGCATCGCGATAAGCCCGGTTGCAGAGGGTTATACGCTGCTCGCTGTCGCGCAATGCCACCATGGTCGGCAATGAGTTGAGCAGGGTCTGTACAAACAGCAACTGTTCGTTGAGTTTGCTCTCTGCGATTTTCCGCTGCGCAATCTGGCGACGCAGGCTGCGGGCCCAGAACATCACCAGCAGACCGCAGGTCAACAAGGCCACTCCGCCCAGCGCCAGCCACTTGTAGAACTGGCTGTAATCGGATTCGACATTTACCGAAACATTGAGCCAGCGCCGCTCCAGCAGTTGCCACTCCTCATCCGTGATGGTCAGCAACAGCTTGTCCATGATCCGCAGCAGCTCGGGCTGCCTGATATCAACGGCCATGCTGATGGGCACGGAAAACTCGGGGGAGCTCAGCACCACCTGATACTTTTCGTTGAAGCCCTTCATGGCCTGCTGCCCCAGATTGGTCATGGTCAACAGCACATACTCGGCTTTCCCCGTATCAAGCAGGGTAAGCAGCTCGGTATCCTTGCCCACTTCAATGACGTTGCCACCATGGGCGCTGATAAGAGAAGCCTCATAAGAACCGGTCACGCCACCAATCAGGCGCCCTTTCAGCTCCGCCAGCGACTTCAACGGGCGTGCGCCGCGCCGGGATACCACATAGCTGTCGAATTTAAGGTAGGAGGAGCTGAAGGAGGCAAATGCCTCGCGATCCCTGAGCGGTGTCATCAGGGGGATCAGATCCACCTTGTGCTGTTTCAGCAGAGCCAGAGACTCTTGCCAGGTGCTGGTCGGCTCAAGTTCAAAGCGGATCCCCGAGCGCAGACTCAACAACTTCATCAAATCTGCCGCATAGCCGTGCAACACCCCTTCGTCATCAATCTCGCTGATACCGGCAAACGACGGCGCAACGGCAAACCTGACCACCTTGCTCTTCTTCTTTAACCAGGCTACCTCGTCTGGTTCCAGCAACAAACCCGCCTTGAAACGGCTGTCTTCCTGATTCAGCCGCAACCGGGCATCAGCCACCGGGATCCGCTGGTAGGCCTGCCAGATGCGATCCGTCAGCGCCGGATCATGGGTACTGGTTGCAATGGTCAATGCACTACCGGGGATCCAGTCCGGGATCACAATCCCCATCGACTCAGGCAACCGCTCCATCTCCATGGCAATGATCGGCCCCAGAGCCAGATAAGCATCGGCCGCCCCCAGTTTGACCATATAGGTCGCCTCGTCACGGCTCTCCAGCTCGGTCACATGAGGCATCCCCAGTCGCGCTAGCTCATTGCAACTGCCAAAACCGCGAATACAGACCCAGCGAAGCTTGCGCGCCTGTTCCAGGGTCAAACGTTGATCCGGATGGCGCATCAAGATGGCGCGGGCGTAGGAGCCCAGATAGCCAATATGATTCATCCCCTCCAGCTCGAGCGCATCGAGCTCGACCCCGATCAAGGCATCAACTTGGCGTCTGTTCAGCGCACCACGGGCATCCACATAGGAGTTGTAGGAGACATAGCGCAGGGAGACCCCCATTTCTGCCGCAATACGCGAGGCCAGCTCCTTGAGCGGACCGGCATAGCGCTGATTGGGCAGTTCATAGAGGAACGGAGGATAACCACCACGGGGCACCCCGACCACCAACTCTTCATCAGCCGCACTCTGGTGGTCCGCCACTGCCTTTTCCAACTGGGGAACAGCAACAGCAGGCAGGCCGGAAAACAGCAGCAACAGGGGGAGAAAAAGCTGACGAAAGAGTGACATGAAGTCTTGTCCTGATGAGTAAAACAGATAGGCCACCATATCTAATCTTGCCGATCCTGGCGGAACAAGGCGAGAAAACATACGCATCTGTCACAAACGGGGCAGAGAGGATAGTGCCGGGGCACAGAAAAGTGAATAAAAAATCAACCTGCAAACACAAAAATGGCAGGCATTACGCCTGCCACATCACCACGGGGAGAGCGTTTACCCTCCCCTATGGATCAGGTTATTCGATTCCCGAGCCGAAAGCCGGTTTGATACTCGCTTTCGCGGATATGGGCGATCTGTCCCTCAAACCCTTCCAGACCAATATCTTTCAGCAGGGCAGGTGACAGACTGACCACGGCGAGGCGAC
Source organism: Aeromonas sp. 604176 (assembly GCF_049170755.1). Lineage (NCBI taxonomy): Bacteria > Pseudomonadati > Pseudomonadota > Gammaproteobacteria > Aeromonadales > Aeromonadaceae > Aeromonas > Aeromonas sp. 604176. The sequence goes on along the minus strand of NZ_JAAKNE010000021.1, from coordinate 9,880 downwards.
GCTCAACCCGGGCGATCCGTTTTTGAACCAAAGACTCGACACCACGCAGTAAAATCAGTTCGATAGACATGACATTCTCCAGTTGAACATGCGGTTCTCCCGGAGAAAGTGGATATCACCCTGCGGGACGAACCGCGGGTGATAAAAAGACAGGGGTTACCTGTTTACGCCACGCGGTAAAAGAGCACGAGATTTCACGCCGCACGCAGTGCCGCGAGAGAATGCAAAATTGAGCATCAGATGTTGCATTTTCATCTCCTTACCGAGTAAAAGTTGAACAGGTTGCAGAAGTCTAAAAAATATCCGAATTTAAAACAAGCCGCTTGCGGCTCCTTTTTAAACGTTTTTACGGCATTTTATGCTGTCCGTCTGGCAACGATGCCAGCACATCAGATCCCCGAGAGTAGCCGGAACTCTTCCAGTACATAGGTATCCGTCATGCCGCTGACATAATCGAGCAGCAACCGCACCCGGTAATACCACTCCTGCTCGTTCTGGCAGGCAAAACGCTGATCCGGGGTGGCGATCGCCAATCGATAGGCCTTGAGATGGCGGGCCGAGAGGCGGTGATAGAGACGGCGCGCAAAGAACAGCGCCTGACTCCCCTCCCCGGCCAGCAGGCGAGCAAACTGTGGCGCTGGCAGCGCCAATAGACAGGCATAACTGGTCAGCACCCCGCGCAGCGCCGCATACCCCTCCAGCTCAAGCGCTTCCACTTCGGGGCGCATAAAGACCAGCTCGCGGGCCACCTGCTTGAGGATATCGAGCACCCGCGCCGCCGGCGCCTGACCATGCAGCAGTGCTTGCGGATAGGAGCCCTGCAAAATGGCCTGATGTTCGCTGACATAGCTCTGCGCCGCCAGCGCAACCAGATCCCGGGTAAGTTGCTGGCGAAAATGGGGGAAAAAGCCCCGACCACTGGCAAGCGCGTCATCCAGCAAGGTGCCCATGTAGTCACTCTGGTCAGCAGCTCGCAGTGCCGCCAGCAGTTCACCCAGAGTCAGGATCCTCCGATCTACCGCATCTTCCAGATCGGCGATGCAGTAGGAGATATCATCGGCCGCCTCCATGATGTAGACCAGCGGATGACGGCATCCTGGGGCCAATCCCAGACTCTGGCCGAGGGCACGGTAGAGCGGCTGCTCGCTAAAGAAGATGCCCCGTTTGCCGCTCCAGCCATGATGTTGGCCATAGCTCACCCCGGGTTGAGGCTGCTGCGGGTATTTGCAGAGCGCCGCCAGTTGCCCGAGCGTCAGATTGAGCTCGTGCAGACTGTGCACCAGCCGCAAGCTCTGGGCGTTGCCATCAAACAGTTGCAGATCCTGACGCAGCTCAGCCCACTGGGTCGAGGGGGGCTGCGCCAGCGCCTGCTGATAGAGGGGATCGAGCATCTCGCCGAGCCACTGGCTCATCACCTGCTCGCCAAAGTGGCCAAACGGCGGGTTGCCCACGTCATGAAGCAGGCAGGACATCTCCACCAGATTGATAAAGGCCCCTTCGCAGACCATCCCGGCTGGCAAGGCGGCCAGAATACGGCGGCTGATCTGGCGACCGGTCTCCTGCACCTCCAGCGAGTGGGTGAGGCGACTGCGCACCGAGGCCTTCACATCGAGCGGAAAGACCTGGGTCTTCTGCTGCAACCGGCGCACTGGCGCCGCCTGCACGATACGGGCGCGATCCTGCTCGGTCGCCTCCAGCAAATCCTCGTCCCCCCAAGGGTGGATGCGCGCAGGGGTAATCAAACGGCTATACATCTTGCAGCTCCTTGCCAGCCACTTCCATCAGACTCAAGACAACCTCCAGCCTCAAGACAGCAACCAGCGCCGCAGCCGGGCGATATCGCCCGGATATTCCCGGCGCAACGTCTCAATCCAGTCTTCCACGTTCTCCCACCAGGCGGGATGATCCGGGCTCTGGATCAGCTGAGCCGTCTGCTGCAAACGACGCAGGCCAATGGAGCCTGCCGCCCCTTTTATCTTGTGCGCCTCCTCCACCACCCCCGCCTGATCCCGGGCGATCATGTTGGAGTCGAGCACCGCCATGTAGTCCGGCATCATCTTCTCGAACAGCTCGACGCTGGAGAGCAGCACCGGCTTGCCCACCGTATCGGCATAATCAGTGAGGAAGGGAATATCCAGCAGGGCATCCTGATTGCCCGCATCAGCTTGCTCGTCCGCTTCATCCTCGGCCAGACCGGCAAACAGATGGCCAATCACCTCCCGCACAGCCTTCGAGCCAAGCGGTTTGTTGATCACATCCCGCATCCCGCGCTCCAGATAATACTGGCGATCGCCGGTAGAGTTGGCCGTTAGTGCCACCATGGGCGGCAGGCTGTCGCCATAACGCTCCAGCAGGGTTTTCGCCACATCGAAGCCGGTCATGTCCGGCAGCTGGATATCGAGCAGAATGAGGTCGAAATCATCCGGATTGGCCATCGCCAGCGCCTGGGTGCCATCCCGTGCCACCTGCACCTGATGACCCAGCTTGCCCAGCAGGGCGCAGGCCACCGTCACGTTGAGCTCCACATCTTCCACCAGCAGGATATCGAGGGAGGGCATCTCCTCCTCCTGCTCCTGCGGCACTGGCTCGGCGCAAGCTACCTCCAGCTCGGCGGTGAAGCAGGAGCCTTCGCCCGGCTCACTGTCCACATAGAGCTGGCCGCCCATCGCCTGCACCAGCTGACGGGAGACCGCGAGGCCAATACCGGTGCCGGTGGCGTGTTTCTTGCCCTGCACCTGATAGTACATGGCGAAGATCTTCTCCTGCTGGGCGCGCGGGATGCCGATGCCGGTATCCTCCACCTCGAAGTGCAGGGCCAGCTTGCCCGGCTCGTCGGCAGGATGAGAGAGGCAGCGCACGGTGACGCCCCCCTCGTCGGTAAACTTGACCGCATTGCCCACCAGATTCCACAGCACCTGACGCAGACGGGTACCGTCGGCTATCACGAATTGCGGCATGTCGCCATCGCGATCGAAATGCAGATATAGCCCCTTCTGCTCCGCCTGAATGCGCGACAGGGTCTCCAGCTCGTCGAGGAAGGCAGGCAGATCGATGCGGGTCGGCGCAATTTCGAGGCGACGCCGATCGAGTTTGTCCAAATCGATGATGTCGTTGAAGATATTGCCAAGGGTCACCGCACTCAGGTGAATGGTCTTGAGCTGCTGGTGCTGCTTGGGATCGAGGGGGGTATCCATCAGCATCCGGCTTAAGCCCACGATGCCGTTGAGCGGGGTGCGCAGCTCGTGGCTGATGGTGGAGATAAAGGTAGTCTTGTCGCGGCTCGCCTTCTCCAGTTTGTCCTGATACTGCTTGCGCTCGGTGATGTCGCGGCCAAAGCCGAGCAGGCCCAGCCGCTTGCCGAAGCGATCGAAGAAGGGCACTTTGCGCAGCTCGAAGTAGGCCTTGCGGCCATCGGGATACTCCAGCCACTGTTCATAGGTGAGGGGCTCATTGCTGGCAAAGACCTGCTTGTCGGTCTCCACCACCTTGTTGGCAATCTCCTGCTTGTAGACATCGAAAGGTGTGAGGCCAATCAGCTCGCTCTCCGCCTTGCCGGTCAGCTCCTCCATGGCGCGGTTGCAACCGGAGAACTGCTCATCCTCATTGCGGTAGTAGACCAGATCCGGGGAACAGTCGATAAAAGAGCGCAGCAGAGCGGTACGCTCCCCCAGATGAAGCTGGGCTTTCTCCCGCTGGAACACCTCGTTCTCGAGATCCTCGATGGCCTGCAGACGCAGTGCCTCGGCCCGGTTGGTCTCGGCAATCTGGGCGTTGAGGCGGCTGATGTTCTCCTGCAGTTGGGTATTGAGCTCCAGATCCCGCTCGCGCATATCTTGCAGCTTGCGCACCATCCGGCTCAGTCGCTGACGGGAATCCTCCAGCTGATCCACCACGATGGAGAGAAAATAGACCGCCCAGGGGGTCACCAGCAGGCCAAAAAAGACCGAGCGAACGAAGTCGATCACATCGATATTGCCGCGCAGGAACAGGGTCACCCCCATCTGGATGGCGACCGCCAGCACGATAATGCCCGCCGCCAGGAACATGCTGAAGCGCACCAGTCCCAGCTTGGTCATCAGATCGACGTAATATTGTGCCCAGGATTTAATCTGCTTCATCTTGTTATTTTCTCCCCCATATCCGCGAACAGAATACCAGCACAGAGAATTGAACTCTTCTTATCTCGCACAATTAATTAACGATTCGCCTAGTGAAATGAGTGAGTTAGGATATTTGATGAAATTCTGTCAGTTGCCATTAAGGGTGGCCCCCTATAATCGCCCACCTGGTAATTTAAACGCGTTTAATTTAGGAGTTATCTGATGCGCAACACTACCCTGCTTGGTCTGGGCCTGCTGGTCGCAAATAGTGCATATGCGGATTTGGGAACCATTCCCAACGAATCGGGCTGGTCCGGTTTCCTGCTTGGCGGCGTCAACGTCATCAATTACGAATCCAACTTTTACAGCGGTGACGACGAAAATCGTCGACTGAGCGGACTGGGCAGTGCAGAGAGCAGCTCCGCCGTCGCCCCGCTGCTCAACGCAGATATCCGTTACACCTTTGCCGATACCCGCACCCAGGTCTTCCTCGGTAACCTGATCCAGGATGCCATCCGTTTCGACTTCACCCAGCAACTCGGTATCCGCCAGGAGATGAGCAACAAGGGCACAGTGGCCGGCTCCGTGGTCTTCAATGCCATGCCAACCGAGCAGTGGAGCGATCCCTTCGCCGTAAGCGTCGATCGCCAGTCGACCGATATCAAGTCAAAAGGGGTGCGCTTCGCCTGGGACAGCATCTGGGGTAGCAACTTCAATGGCAGCCTGACCACCCGCAACATCGAGGTGGATGAGGAGCGCAGTGGCAGCCAGTATGGTGCCGACACGGCGGCCAAGCTGGATCGCAACGGCAAGATCCACGCCCTCGACCTCTCCTACAAATGGCAGCTGGCAGCCGGTCAGGTGCTGGAGCCGGCTTTCATCCACCGTCAGGCTGACCTGGACGGCAGCGCCCAGAGCTACAAGAGCAACGGCCTCCAGTTGACCTACGGCAAGCGGGCATCCCAGTGGTCCTTCGTCAGCAACCTCTATCTGGGTCAGACCAAATATGATGAAGCCAACCCAATCCCTGACTTTGGTAACAAAAAAGCCGACTCCGACGAGTTTGCCCTGACCGGTACCTTCTTCTGGCACCGCCTGTTCGGTATTGCACCGCTCTCGGCAACCTTTACCGCTGGCTACGCCAAGTCCGATTCCGACATCAACTTCTACGATTCTGAATCGGTGATGTTCAACACCGGCCTGCTCTACAACTTCTAATAACGGTTGTGCGCACCGATACAACAAGGCCACCCGAAGGTGGCCTTGTTGCCATCCGGCATTTGCCTCAAATACCCAAAGAGTCGAGCAGATCATCGTGATCATTACTGGCTGGCGCAGCGGCTGCCGGGGCCGGCTTGGCGGCATCCTGCTTGGCTTGGGCGATCAGGGCGTCAGGATCCAGCTCCTCGTGCTGCATCCCCTCATTGTGAATGCGGATGAACTCGGTCTTGTCCATCGCCAGCTCCAGATAAAAGATGTTGTTACGGGCGGTGAAGAAAGTGACGCGGCGGGACTCCGGACTGTCAAGATTGGTATCGACGCTCAGCATCACCTGCTTGTTGAGGGCCAGCATCTTCGGCTGGTTCTGGGTAATGTGAGTCTGCAAATCCCGGCCCACCTTGACGGTAAAGCTACCGACGATCTGGTTCATCAGTTCGCCCATCACGTTGCTCACCTCGTCAGAGGTATGGGAGATGGCGAGATCCTCCTTGGAGAGCCCCATGCTCAGCATGTAGCTCTCGTACAACTCCATGGCGGCAGCGGCGGAGAAGTTGATCACCACCAGACCGGAAAAACCGCCATCGAACAGCACGAAGCAGCCGATATCCGGCTTGAGGCAGGTCTTGCTGATCCGCTGCACCATGCCGGAAAACCGCACCTGACTCATGGTCGCGGCACTCAACACATCGGTCACCGAGTTGCACAGGCTGAGCAGTACATCCTCAGTCGTCAACACGACGTCATCATCGGCTCTTGTCACTATCATGGGACCTTCCTGAACATCGAGAATGGGCTTATCTATACCATAACTCTAACAGATGGCGCGGCCCGAAGACTGAAATAGCGACACGCCTCTCAGTTGACGCCGTTATCAGCAGCCGCAGGGGTAAAACCGCTCAGCTTGGCGAGCCGGTCACGCCATCTGTCGGCCTGCTGCGCCAGCACCTGTGGCTCATAAGGCACGATCGGATGAGCCCCCCAGATGGGGCCGGGCCAGGCAGCATCGGTGGCGAAACGTGCGACATGGTGAATGTGCAGCTGTGGCACCAGATTGCCCAGCGCCCCTATGTTGATCTTGTCCGGACTGAGGGCCTGCTCCATCAGGGCGGCGACGGCGCAGGACTCCTGCATCAGCTGTTGCTGCTGCTCCGGTGCCAGATGGTGGATCTCGCGCAGGTTGGCCACTCGCGGCACCAGAATCAGCCAGGGGTATTGACTGTCTTTGGCCAGCAGGGCGCGACAGAGCGGTAGATCGCCAAGCCAGCAGGTATCCGCCTGCAGGCGTGAATGCAGTTCAAACATGAACACCTCGTTGAGTAAGATGAAGAGGGCATCCAAAAGGGAGGGCCCACGTTACTGCAACGGGCGAAAAACTTAAAGCTGTGGCACGGCCCAACCGATAAAGCGCTTGCGCAAAGCCGGATCGGCCCGGAGGAACAACTGCTGCAACTGCCCTTCCAGCTCGCTGGCAGCCACACCGGGTTGCGCCCCGCTGGCGGGCATAGCCACTGGCGGCGCAGCAACAGCGACTGCCGTCAGCGCCGCCTTGCCACCGCTGCGGTTGTATTCAGCCAGTTTGCCATTCCAATCCACCCCAAGCAGCATACCACTGGTCACCAGCGCATCCTGCTGGATAGCCAGCGCGCGACCATTCTCCTGCAACGCCACCACAGGAGCCTTTGCATACGCCTGCATCCCCCGCTCATCGGCCGGTACGCTGGCCGTCAGCTGCAAATGCTGATTGCTGCCCTGATAGCGCACCACCTGTGGCTCGGAGCGTACCTGCCGATCATTCTCGCTGCTGCTGCGACTGGGGATCACCCCCTCGAAGCGCACCAACAGTTGCTGTTCGCCATCCGCCAGGGTGGCATGCTGCTCATCCTGCAAGGTGCCGTTGCTCACCGCGAGGATGCGGAAATTCTCCGGCACCTTCACTTCCACCATGGCCTGCGCACTGCCAGCCCCCAAGCCTGCACAGAGCAGCACAAACCCGGTCAACCCTCTATTGCTCTTCATTCCCGCTGATCTTCCTGATGCCGATGATGGGCGCAGGGTAGCAGCCGAAGATGACAGAAAAATAACGCCGCTCAGAGCAGGTAGTTGGGTCGCTCGGCAAACCACTGGGCCAGCACTTGCTTGAACAGCCGGATCTTGCGCGGTACCCGCCGCTGCTGGGCATGCAGCACATGAAGCTGATGCAGACCGCTCTGCCACTCGTCAAGCACGGTCACCAGCTCCCCCGCCATCAGCAGCGATTCCACCAGCATCAGCGGGCACTTGGCATAGCCCATACCAGCGCGCGCCAGTTGCAACACTGTGCTGTAGTGGTTGGCCCGCACCTTGCCCTGCACCAGAATGTGGGCCTCTTCCCCTTCACGGATAAAGTGCCACTGCTCCCAGGCCGGATTGTGCCCCTGCAACAGGCAGCTGCGCCCGCTCAGCTCATAGGGAGTGGCTGGACGCCCCTCTCTCGCTACAAGTGCGGGGCTGGCCACCACTACATCCTTAAGTCGGCCAATAGGAAGTGCGACCAGATTGTCCGGCACCTCGTTCATGGCGCGCAGGGCGATGTCGTTCTCCCCCTGGCTCATGTCGACCATCTGGTTGGTGAAATTGAGCTCCACCTCCACCCCCGGGCAGAGCGCGGCAAAACTGGTCAGCAGCTCACTCACCATGCGATCGCCGGTACTGACCGGGCAGGTAAAACGCAGTCTTCCGCTATCCTCTTCGGTCAGCGCCTGAATATCCTGCTCCGCCTGCCGAACCAGCGCGAAGATCTCCCCCGCCTGCTGGTAGAGGGTCTTGCCCGCCTCGGTCAGACTGAGGCGGCGGGTGGTGCGCTGCAACAGTTGCGCATTGAGGGAGGACTCCAGCGCGCTGACGTGGCGGCTCAGCATCCCCTTGCTGACCCCCAGCGTATCGGCCGCAGCCGAGAAACTGCCGCGCAGCACCACCTCATAAAAGCTGGCCAGATGGGCGATATCCATCATTAGCTCCAATATGGAAACAATGGGTTTATTTTACGCGCTTTTTCACATTTTCTGTTGCGCTAGAATTGATACATTCCAACCAGGAGTGATGCAGATGAAAATTGTGATTGTGGGTGCCTCCGGCACCGTCGGTTCCGCAGTCAGTGAACTGCTTGCCAAAGATCATCAGGTGATCCGGGTCGGCCACAGTCGTGGCGATGCCACGGTCGACATGCGCGATCCCGCCTCCATCAAGGCGCTGTTCGCCAAGCTGGGCCAGTTTGATGCACTGGTTGTCGCCAGCGGCAGCGTGGCCTTCAACGGCCTGACCGAGATGACCGACGAACAGTGGCAGGTGGGACTGGAGAGCAAGCTGATGGGCCAGATCAACCTGACCCGCGCCGCCATTCCCTATCTGACTGACAAGGGCTCCATCACTTTGATCAGCGGTATTCTGAGCGAGGAGCCGATCAACTGGGGCGTGAGCGCCAGCACAGTCAACGGCGCTATCGATCACTTTGTGAAAGCGGCCGCCTGCGAGTTACCCCGCGGCCTGCGCATCAATGTGGTGAGCCCCACCGTGCTGGCGGAGTCGATGGACAAATACGCTGACTTCTTCCCGGGCTTCGTACCGGTACCCGCCGCCAAGGTAGCGCAGGCCTACAAGAAGTCGGTGCTGGGCATCCAGACCGGCCAGGTGTTCAGGGTCAACGGCTAATCGCCGCTCGCTTGCCGCCAGACCAGCAATAAAAATGGGCCCCATAGCGGGGCCCGTCTGTTTATCTGCCTCTCTCCTTCACCATCAGCAAACGTTTGTTTGTTGGCGACAAAAAAAGAGCGCAACCCTTAGTCGATCAGACCGTACTGATCGCGCAGCACCTCGATGATCTCCTGCTTGGGATTGGCAGAACGCGCCAGCTTGTGGCCGATAATCTTCTCGGCGATCCCGACGTAGGTGTTGGAGATATCCATCATCACTTCGGTCGGCAGCTTGTTGTCGCGGGCCAGGGCAAAACGTTCCGGCATGCGGTTCTTGTTGAGCAGGATGTCCGGATCCGGGAAGTGGTTGAGCAGCCACTGACGGAAACCCTCTTTAGACTTCTCGACGATCTGGCCGTCGCGCAGGGCGGCGCCATCCCAGATACGGGAGCTGTCGGGGGTGCCCACTTCGTCCATGTAGATCAGCTTCTCGTTGCCTGCCGCATCGTGGACATAACCAAACTCGAACTTGGTATCGACGAAGATCTGATCCAGCCCGACCAGCGCGTCGCTGATGACGTTGAAGCCCTCTTTGAGCAGCACTTCGTAGCGGTCGATGTCGGCCGGCTTGCTGAAGTTGAAGCCCTTATAATGGCGCTCGATATCGGCACGGGAGACGTTGACGTCATCGGCTTCCGGCACGCCATCCAGCCCTTTCAGCACGCCCTTGGTGGACGGAGTGATGAGGATCTCCGGCAGCTTCTGATCCTTTTTCAGCCCTTCCGGCAAGGTGATGCCGCAGAACTCGCGCTCGCCATCCTTGTAGGCACGCCACATGGAGCCGGTGATGTACTGGCGGGCAATCGCCTCGATCATCACCGGACGGGCTTT
>NZ_JAAKNE010000020.1:0-48022 GCF_049170755.1 Aeromonas sp. 604176 | reverse complement strand
ACTCACATTAACTGGTTGAAGTTATGGGTATTTGCTTGTCTGGAGTTCGAGGAGAAGATGAACTTGCGGCGGGGTGTTTATCTCGGGAGGGAGTGCGTGCGGGATGGATCTCCGCGCCGCTGTTCTGCCGCTTCCCGCTCTCTGCACGCTGTGGGCAAGGCGCACCACGTGCTGGACAACCGGACGGGACAGACTCCCTCCTGTGCGCCCTGACCCATCAGGGTTACCCCTTCGATGAGCGGAAGAGGCTTGTTCCTCCCCCGGCGCGGTAACCCGCAAGTTACCCTTGTTCCCTTCGCAGGTTTTAACCTGATCAGGTTCCACGGATCCCGAATTAACGGTCTCAGCTTCGCGTCGTTCGACGGTCAGCACTCCGACAAGATGGCGCCAGTATAAGGGGGAAAATCTAAAGCACAAGCCGTTAACAATATGGGTCAACGGCTGGTGCAGTGGTCAGACGGGGTTACTCCCCGCGCGACCAGGTGCGGATGGCGGCGATCTCCGCGGCGGGGATCTGCAGGGATTCGAGGAATTCCTGATGGGCCTGCGGCTCCATCTTCTCGAACTGGATATGCCAGTTGCGCATCATCTCTTCAGTCATGCCGGCGGCCTGCATGATGGCAACCCAGCGTGCCTTGTCTACCATGGGGATCTCCTCGTGTGTCTGTTGGCGATAGAGGATGATGGCCCGCTGCTGACGCCTCAGCTCGGCGATCTCCTGCTCCAGTCGCAGCAGGTGACCATCGAGGCAGGAGTGGCTCTCCTGCCTCGCTGCCAGCAGGGTGCCGATCTCTTCGAGCGGCAGTCCCATGGCGCGAAAGCTGGCGATCTGCCGCCCCCGTTCCAGCTCGGCCTCGCCATAGCGGCGATAGCCGTTCTCCCCGCGCAGGGCGGGCAGCAGCAAACCGAGACGTTCGTAATAGAGCAGGGTGGTGCGGCTCAGGCCCAGTTCTCTGGCCAGCCGGGTAATCGTCAACATAGGGGTTCCTTCATCCAACGGGCTGAGGATAAACCCGCCTATTGTAGACGGGTCAACACCTTCGCAGGAGTGACCACCAGGATCAGGAGCCACGGGCAGTAACAGTGAGTGATATGAGAAGTGGGGTAGATAGGCAATCCGGAGAGGGATCCATGGCCGGCAGGTGATGCAGGCCCCCATGAAAGGGGCCTGCGAGTGAGGTTATTGAACCGGTGCTATGGTCAGGGATACGTTGCCAAACCCTTCGCTGGCAAGGGCCTCGCTGTCCAGATCCACACCGGTCAGAGCCACACCTTCAGCAGAGGAGTTACGCAACTGCGCAGCCTTCGCGGAACGGGTCTGGGGCTGACCAATCTCGATATCACCGGCAAACTGGCTCTCGGCATAGAAGTCACCGGTCACTGCCGAACGGATCGGGCGCAGCACACGGCCCAGGTTATTCTGCATGGTCGACAAGCCATACTCGCTGATGGTCCAGTTCCAGTCCCACCACTTCACTTCACCCGGGATATAACGCTTGTCCCACTGGTAGCGGATGCTGCTGGCCTTGTCGCGGAACGGGCCGACGGCAAAGGTGTGCTCCCAGGTAGGACGATTCTCAGGATGGGTATACCAGGCATTGCCGCCCCAACGCAGGAAGCCCTTCATGGTCAGGTCATAATTGACCTCGGCCTTGAACTCGTAGGGGTAGGAGATATTGGACTTGTAGAGCGCAACCCGCACCGGCAGGCTGGAGTGAGGCGGCACCGTGGGGCGCGCTTCAACCGAGACGGTCTCGGTGGTCGAGCCCCCGTGTTGGGAAGCCCAGCTCTGGCTCGCCGCAATCTCGATGGCAAGCTCGGTCTCACCCACCAGCGGCCACTGAAATTTGTTCTTGGTGGTCACCTTCTCGCTCAGGCTGTAGGTGTCGGTCTTCGACCAGTTGGTGGCCTTGTCGTACTTCAGGGTCACCACCACCTGCTGGGGAAGGTCGGTGTAGTTGGTCGCATTGGCCGTGATGGTCTTGACCAGCTGCTTGCCACTCTCGGTAACCTGACCATGGCTGAAGGAGTCGGGTTCCAGAGTATATGAGAAGTTGCTTACCTTGATGGAACTCTTCTCCCCACAACGATATCCGGAGCAGCCGCCGTCATTATTTCCCTTTATCAACCAGCCATCACCAACCCGGGTAACATCCATATCTTCCCCGACATAGGGGCTATGATTTCCACCTACCCAAGCGTATCCCAAATAATGGGCGAGATAACTGACTGGCTTGATAAAATAATCATTGTCGTGGACAAGACGCCATTGAACATCGACCTCATCACCCGCCGGAATATTCCAGTCAGAGAGTGTTGGTATTTCTCCGGAAACAGGTGAATTGGGATAACACCAGGTTTCTCCGGCAGTGCCCTGTTTGATTTCGCCATTATATCCCGGCCCCATAATCACCCAGCGATCCGCCAGCCCGGTGATCTGCCACTGCCCCATGCGGCTGACCAGATTACCCTTGATACTCATGGCTTCATCGCGGGTCAGAGGACGATAACCACTGGCACAGACGCCCGTGCCAAGACCCGCCCACTTGACCTGATCAGGGTAGACAGGTTCAGCCGCCTGCACCTGAGCGAGCATCAATGAAGACGCCAAAAACGCCAGATTGGCGGTAATTATTCTATTCATCATTTATCCCTCTTTCAGACATACGATAATTGTTATTGTGTAGAAATATCCTTTTTCATTTGACAGGTATGGACTCCGACAAAACCTGACACAAATAAAATAAACCACCAAAAAACATTCATGACAAACAAAATAATGGTGATACAGGAAAATAATTAGAGTGATGACTTTATTGAGGAATAAATCATAAATATTGTGACAGTCATTATTTAATGGCTGCCACAATATGGTGAAACCATATTAAATAAGAAGATACTGAATTACTCTTCCGGATTGATCACTTCAATTCCCTGCAATATTCCATCCGCCGAACGGATCAATACCAGCTCGCTCCCGGCATGCAGATCGGCGGCCGAGCCGTTGACCCAGCGCACCTGCGGATTGAGTGGCAATGTGCCCAGGGTGGCCAACGTGAGCTGCCGTTCATCGAAGGATTGCAGGCGATCTTGCGCCCGCTGCCAGGGCTGATTGGCCAGCGGGGCTCTGGCGGCCAGCAGCTCAATGCGGGTGGCAACGCCATCGGCCACCAGCAGGGCGAGCTGGTCGCCGGGTTTGAGTGGCTGCGGCCAAATCTCCCCCTGCCGCCAGATGGCGGCACTGCCCAGCTCCACTTCGGCCCCCTGAAATTGCAGGCGGATGCCGTCGCTGTGCTCCAGTTCCACCAGCCACAATTCGTCGGCTCCCGCCTGCGCCGCCCAGAGCGGCACACCCAGCATCCATGCACACCACTTTCTCGATTGTTCCATCTTCGTTCGTCCCTGAACAAAAAGCCCATGCTGGACAAGCATGGGCTTCATTCGGGAGCATTTCTAATCGGAACGCAGAGATCGGATCAGTCATCCTCACGGCAGCGGCTCAGGCGCATGCCGTCAAACTTGCACTCCAGCTCGAGCCAGCGCCCTTCAAACGGCGCCAGACTGTTATCCGAGGTGGTGTAGCCCCAGATCCGCCCCCCTTCGACCGGCCCCTCCAGATCCATTTCGTCCTTGTCATCTTCGTCGAGGGCCTCGACCTTGCGCACATAGCGCACGCCGTTCTCCACCACCCCCTTCATCTCGACCCAGGTACCGCCGAGGTCATCCTCGTTGAGCCAATCCTTGAAGCGAGTCTGGTCGTCGATCACGAACGGCATGCCGTTGACCATCAACTGGCCAAGCTGCCAGGTGGTGCGGCCGGTCAGTTTGAATTCGGTCGCCTGTGCGGTGCCAAGTGGCAACAAGATAAGCAGCAGGAGGGCGCAGAGAGACTTCTTCATCAGGGATCCTCGGGGTTACACTGGCAAACAGGATGCCGAATCCGGTGTGAAAAGAGCGTGAAACGCTCGCCAACCAGGAGAGCAAAGCATGAAGATTTTGGTAGTGGAAGACAATCCTCAGGTGGCGGAAACCATCATGGATTATCTGGAGCTGGCCGGTCACCGCCTCGATTGTGCCTATCACGGTCAGGCGGCGCTGCAACTGCTGGAGGAGCAGCGTTTCGACGTCATCATCATGGATGTGATGATGCCGCGCCTCGATGGCCTCAGCACGGTAGCGCGCCTGCGCGAGCAGGGGATTGCCACTCCCGTGCTGTTTCTCACCGCCCGCGACAGCCTGGAAGACAAGCTGGCGGGCTTCAAGGCGGGAGGGGATGACTATCTGGTCAAGCCGTTCGCCATGGAGGAGCTGGAGGTACGGCTGCAAGCTCTGAGTCTGCGTGGCCCGCGCGGCGATGTGGGGGCCATCAGCTTTGGCGATCTGACGGTCGATGTCGCCAGCGGCCGCGCCACCCGTGCCGGTGAGCCCCTCAAGCTCGGCAAGATCCCGTTCCAAATCCTCGCCCTGCTGGCCCGCCGCGCCCCCGCCATCGTCAGCCGTCAGGAGGTGCTCGACACCGTCTGGGGGGATGAGGAGCCCGACTCCGATGCCCTGCGCAGCCATATCTACGCCCTGCGCAACGCGCTCGACAAACCCTTCCCTACTCCCATGCTGGAGACCCTGCACGGTCAGGGCTATCGACTGGTGAGCGCATGAGCCTGCCGAGCCTGCGCCGCCGCCTGATCATGGCGCTCGGCGGCGCCGGGGTGGTGCTGCTGATCCTGCTCTCCGGCCTGATGATGGTGGCCGAGGACAAGATGGAGGAGCTGAGCCTGCGCCACTGGCTGGAAGCCGAAGTGACCCGCTACAGCGATGACTGGCTGCGACTCGGCCCGGCGGCGGCAGCTCCGAGCCCCAGACAGTTCTCCAGCTACTGGACCGAGGCGGGCCGCTTGCCGAAATGGCTGAAGCCCTACCAGACCCCCGGCTTTTTCGAGCACCAACTGGGCAAGGAGGACAAACACTTTCTGGTGGCCCGTCACCCCTCCGGCGAGGGACTGCTCTATCTGGTCTTCAACGACGACGCTGACGACTACCTCGACCCCTACGAAGACAAGCTGCATCTGGCGACCCGGCTGATCGGGGTGACCCTGCTGCTGGGCTGCCTCGGCTTCGGCATCTGGCTGGTGCGCCATATCACGGGGCCGCTGCAACGGCTGCAACAGAGGGTTGCCCACCTCACCCCGGATCAGGCGGATTTCGAACCCGACGCCCCCTGGCAGGAGCTGCGGGATATCGAGCTGGCGCTGCTGGCCGGCAAGCAGGAGGTGAGCGCAGTGTTCGCCCGCGAGCAGGAGTTCAGCCGCTTCGCCAGCCACGAGCTGCGCACCCCCAACATGGTGATCCAGGGCTCGGCCGCCCTGCTCGGCAAGGTGACGGATCTGCCCGCGCCAGCCGCCCGCGCCACCACCCGCATCCGCGCCGCCGCCGACGAGATGGCACTGCTCACCGAGACCTTCCTGCTGCTGGGCCGCAAGGAGGCTGTGGAGCGACCGCTGCAGCAGGTGACCCCGCTGATCCGTCAGGAGCTGGCCCGCCTCGCCCCGCTATTGCAACGGGAGGCCCTCGATATCCGGCTTAATCTGGATGAGAGCAGCGAAGTAAATGCCCCCCTCTCCCTGCTCGCCATCGCCCTCGGCAACCTGCTGAAAAATGCCCTGAGCTATGCCGAGGGACATATCGACATCGAGCTGTGTGGCCCGGTGCTCACCATCAGCAACCCGACGGCGGCGGCTCCGGATCAGATCCTCGGCTACGGCTGTGGCCTCACCATCATCCAGCGCATCTGCGAGAAGCTGGGCTGGCAGATCGATACCCGGCTGAAGGACGGAATTTTCAGCGCCCGGCTGGCGATGATCACTGCCGAACAGTTCCCTCTCCCTTTGGGAGAGGGTTAGGGTGAGGGCGCAGTGGCACCGCCAACCCACCAGCCAGATAGCAACAAGGCGCCCGAGGGCGCCCTGTTTCTATCTGACGGATGCAAGCCCGCGGCTCACTCCGCCGGTTTGTTCTTGCGGCTCGCCTTGAGTTCGAGGAACTCGATGATCTTGCCGGCCACATCCTTGCCCGAGGCGGCTTCCACCCCTTGCAGGCCGGGGGAAGAGTTGACCTCCAGCACCAGCGGGCCACGGGCGCTGCGCAGGATATCCACCCCCGCTACATCCAGCCCCATGATCTTGGCGGCCTGCACCGCGGTGGCGCGCTCTTCCGGGGTGATCTTGATCGCTTCGGCGGTGCCGCCACGGTGCAGGTTGGAGCGAAACTCCCCCGGCTGGGCCTGACGGCGCATGGCGGCAACCACCTTGCCGTTGACCACCAGACAGCGGATATCGGCACCATTGGCCTCGCGGATATACTCCTGTACCAGAATGTTGTTGTTGGTCTGGATAAAGGCTTCGATCACGCTCTCGGCGGCCTTCTGGGTCTCGCAGAGCACCACGCCAATCCCCTGGGTTCCCTCCAGCAGTTTCACCACCAGCGGCGCCCCGCCCACCATGGTGATGAGGTCGGGCACGTCGTGGGTGCTGTGGGCATAGCCGGTGATGGGCAGGCCGATGCCGTGGCGGGAGAGCAGCTGCATCGCCCGCAGCTTGTCGCGGGAACGGCTGATGGCCACCGAGCTGTTGAGGGCCATGGTGTTCATCATCTCGAACTGGCGCAGCACGGCGGTGCCGTAGGCGGTAATGCTGGCCCCGATCCGCGGGATCACGGCGTCATAGCTTCCCAGCTCCCCACCCTCGTAATGAATGGAGGGGTTGTGGGAAGCGATGTTCATATAGCAGCGCAGGGTGTCGAGCACCTCTACCTGATGACCGCGCGCCTGTGCCACCTCGACCAGACGGCGGGTGGAGTAGTTTTTCGGCTCACGGGATAAAATGGCGATCTTCATGACAATTCCGCTAGAAGGCTGTGCCTGGGCAGGATGGGGCGGGAGAGTATAAGGTGCCACAGCGCCAAGACAACGCCAATTGTTTATCCTGACAACAAGACAAACCACACCAAACCGCACGCTACCACATCACTGTGACCAACAGGTTAAACGGCGGCTCTGCGCAGGTTGTTCAACCCGAGCAAGGATGCCGCCGTTTCTCGTTAAAGATCAACCGATGTCACGCGGGAGTCAGTTCAGGTTGGGCCCCAGCCAGCGCTCGGCCTCGGCCAGCGTCATCCCCTTGCGGGCGGCGTAATCTTCCACCTGATCTTGCTGGATCTGCGCCACCGCGAAGTATTTGCTCTCGGGGTGGGAGAAGTACCAGCCCGACACCGCCGCCCCCGGCCACATGGCGTAGGATTCGGTCAGCTGCATGCCGATAGCCTGCTCCACCTCCAGCAGTTCCCAGATGCTCCCCTTCTCGGTGTGCTCCGGGCAGGCCGGATAACCGGGGGCCGGGCGGATGCCCTGATAGTTTTCGCGGATCAGCTCCTCGTTGCTGAGGGCCTCCTCGGGAGCATAACCCCAATGAACCTTGCGCACCTGCTCGTGCAGATACTCGGCAAAGGCTTCGGCGAGACGGTCGCACACCGCCTGAATGAGGATGGCGTTGTAGTCATCGTGCTGCGCCTTGTAGGCCTTGGCGATGGCCTCCTCGCCGATGCCGCCGGTCACCGCGAAGGCGCCGATCCAGTCGGGCTTGCCGCTCTCTTTCGGCGCCACATAGTCCGCCAGACAGTAGTTGGGGAAGCCCTGCTTCTCGCTCTGCTGGCGTAGGTGGTGCAGCACTTTTTTCACTTCGCTGCGCGACTCGTCGCAATAGACCTCGATGCTGTCCCCCACCGCATTGGCCGGGAACAGGCCGATGATGCCGGCGCAGCGCACGCTCTGATCCTGTTCCAGCTGATCCAGCATGGCGTTGGCATCGGCAAACAGCCTGGTCGCCTCCTCGCCGATAATCTCGTCTTCGAGGATGCGCGGAAACTTGCCCGCCAGCTCCCAGCTGAGGAAGAACGGCGTCCAGTCGATGTAGGGACGCAGCACCGAAATGGGTACATCTTCGAACTTCTGCACCCCGAGCTCGCGGGGCTTGGGTGGCTGGTAGCCAACCCAATCCAGCTGATGCCGGTTAGCGCGGGCGTGGGCCAGACTGACCGGGCGGGAGCGCGGCTGCTTGCGGGCATGCTGATCCCGGGCGATCTCGTACTCCTTGTCGATGCGGGCGACAAACGCCTCCTTCAGATCCGGGCTGAGCAGGCTCTGGGCCACCCCTACCGCGCGGGAGGCGTTGGAGACATAGACCACTGGCTCCGAGTAGTTCTGCTCGATCTTCACCGCAGTGTGGGCCTTGGAGGTGGTGGCACCGCCGATCAGCAGCGGCAGCTTGAAGCCCTGACGTTCCATCTCCTTGGCCACGTGCACCATCTCGTCCAGCGACGGGGTAATGAGACCCGACAACCCTATGATATCGGCGCCGACCTCACGCGCAGTCTTGAGAATGGTCTCGCAGGAGACCATGACCCCGAGGTCTATAATCTCGAAGTTGTTGCACTGCAGCACTACCCCGACGATGTTCTTGCCGATGTCGTGCACATCCCCTTTCACGGTCGCCAGCACTATCTTGCCGTTGCTGGAGCCGCCCGATTTTTCCGCCTCGATATAGGGCTGCAGATAGGCCACAGCCCGCTTCATCACCCGCGCCGATTTCACCACCTGCGGCAGGAACATCTTGCCCGCCCCGAACAGGTCGCCGACCACGTTCATGCCATCCATCAGCGGCCCTTCGATGACATGCAGCGGCTTCTCGGCGCCAGCGCGTGCCTCTTCGGTATCCTCTTCGATAAAGTCGGTGATCCCCTTGACCAGTGCGTGCTCCAGCCGCTTGCCCACCGGCCAGCTGCGCCACTCCTGATCCCGCGGATCCTCAGCCTGTGCACCGGCACCGCGATATTTCTCGGCGATGGCCAGCAGCTCCTCGGTGGCGTTGTCATTGAGGTTGAGCACCACCGCCTCGACCTTCTCTTTCAGCTCGGCCGGAATATCTTCATAGATGGCAAGCTGACCGGCGTTGACGATCCCCATGTCCATGCCGTTCTTGATAGCGTGATAGAGGAAGACGGCGTGAATCGCCTCGCGCACCGGCTCGTTGCCGCGAAACGAAAACGAGACGTTGGAGACGCCGCCGGAGATCATGGCGTGGGGCAGATGCGTCTTGATGTCCTTCACCGCCTCGATGAAGTCCACCGCGTAGTTGTTGTGCTCATCGATGCCGGTCGCTACCGCGAAGATATTTGGGTCGAAGATGATGTCTTCCGGCGGGAAACCGACCTGATCCACCAGGATTCGGTAGGCACGCTGGCAGATCTCGAACTTCCGGGCGCGGGTGTCGGCCTGCCCCACCTCATCGAACGCCATCACGATGACGGCGGCGCCGTAGCGGCGCAGCAGTTTCGCCTGCTGAATGAACTTCTCCTCCCCCTCTTTCATGGAGATGGAGTTGACCACCGGCTTGCCCTGCACGCACTTGAGGCCCGCTTCCAGCACCTCCCACTTGGAGGAGTCGATCATCACAGGCACCCGGGCGATATCTGGCTCACCGGCGATAAGGTTCAAGAAGCGCACCATGGCCGCTTCGGCGTCCAGCATCCCCTCGTCCATGTTGATGTCGATGATCTGGGCGCCGTTCTCCACCTGCTGCTTGGCGACATCGAGCGCCTCGTCGTAGAGCCCCTCCTTGATCAGCCGCTTGAACTTGGCCGAACCGGTGACGTTGGTGCGCTCCCCCACGTTCACGAACATGGATTCAGGGGTGATGATCAGCGGCTCAAGACCCGACAGGCGGCAGGCTACCGGCAGCTCGGGCAACACGCGCGGCTTGATGCCCGCCACGGCGTCGGCCATGGCGCGAATATGGGTCGGGGTGGTGCCGCAACAGCCACCGACCAGGTTGAGGAAGCCGCTTTGGGCCCACTCGCGGATATGCTCTGCCATCTCACCCGCATCGAGGTCGTACTCGCCGAACGCATTGGGCAGACCGGCGTTGGGGTGGGCGCTGACGCAGGATTCGCTGATGCGAGACAACTCCTCCACATACTGGCGAAGCTCGTCCGGCCCCAACGCACAGTTGAGGCCGAACGATACCGGTTTGACGTGGCGCAGCGAGTGGTAGAAGGCTTCGGTGGTCTGGCCCGAGAGGGTACGACCGGAGGCATCGGTAATGGTGCCGGAGATCATCACCGGCAGGCTGTAGCCCAGCGCCTCGAACACCCCTTCCACCGCGAAGGCGGCGGCCTTGGCGTTGAGGGTATCGAAGATGGTTTCAATCAGAATGATGTCGGCGCCGCCCTCGATCAGGGCATGGGTCGATTCGGTGTAGGCGGCCACCAGCTGGTCATAGGTGACGTTGCGCTTGCCGGGATCGTTCACATCCGGCGAGATGGAGGCGGTGCGGTTGGTGGGGCCCAACACCCCTGCCACGAAACGCGGCTTGGCGGGATCTTTTGCCGTCCACTCGTCGGCCACGGCGCGGGCCAGACGGGCGGCTTCACGGTTGATCTCGGCCGAGAATTCTTCCATCTCGTAATCGGCCATGGCGATGCGAGTGGCGTTGAAGGTGTTGGTCTCGAGAATGTCGGCCCCGGCAGCGCAATACTGCTCGTGGATCTCGCGGATCACCGCTGGACGGGTCAGCACCAGCAGATCGTTGTTGCCCTTGATGTCGGTATGCCAGTCGGCAAACCGCTCACCCCGATAATCCGCTTCCCCCAGCTTGTAGCCCTGGATCATGGTGCCCATGGCCCCGTCGATGATCAGGATCCGCTCCCTGAGGCAGGCTTCCAGCTTCTTTGTTACGTCCGACTGCTTGCTCGGCTCTCTGCTCGACATTACGTTCGACACCGCGTGTTCCTCTTACATCCATGCAACTGCGTAAACAGCATCCTAACAGCAAACAAATAAAATGGAAATCTAGCCGTCTATCAGTCCAAATGTGCCACCATATACTCATTTATGGGTAATGAGTAACATAGGGCCCGAGAGTAACCTATGCCCGTCCTGCATAGGGATACGTGCTTGCTGTCTACCAACGAGAAAAAAATAACTATGAGCGTCTACTACACACTCTGTTTTCTGGCAGCGTTGGCGATTTTTATCGCCTTTGCCAACCAGTATGTTGTGAAGATCCAGACCACCATCGCCATTACTGCGGGCTCCATGCTGATCTCCGCACTGCTGGTGCTGTTTGGCAAACTGGGCTGGTTCAACCTGGAACCTCTTGCCGTCAAGACCATGGAGAGCATCGACTTCCAGAACTTCCTGCTGAAGGGGATTCTGGGCTTCCTGCTGTTCGCCGGTGGCCTTGGCATCAACCTCAAGGCGCTGCGTAGCCAGAAGTGGGAGATCACCATTCTGGCCATCATTGCCACCCTGCTCTCCACCTTCCTCATCGGCTACGGCTTCTGGTTTATCGCCAAGCTGCTGGGCTGGGAGTTGCCGCTGGTCTACTGCATGCTGTTCGGCGCGCTGATCTCCCCCACTGACCCGATTGCCGTACTGGCCATCGTCAAGAAGATGAAAGCGCCACCCCAGATCGCCATCCAGATCGAAGGGGAATCCCTGTTCAACGACGGTGTTGGCCTCGTCATCTTCGCTACCGTGTTTGCCGTCGCCTTTGGCGGTGTCGAGCCCACCTTCGGTAGCGTGGCCGGTCTGTTCCTGCACGAAGCCCTCGGTGGCATCCTGTTCGGCGCCGTGCTGGGCCTTATCGCCCACGTGATGATCAGCGCCACCGATGACGGTTCATTGGAGCTGCTGCTGACCCTCTGCATCCCGACCGCCGGTTTTGCCTTTGCCAACATGATCGGCGTCTCTGGCGCACTGGCCATGGTGGTCACCGGCATCATGATCGGCAACTGGACCCGTCACTCCGGCTTCTCCGAGCAGAGCAGCCATCACCTGGATCACTTCTGGGAGTTGATGGACCAGTTCCTCAACGCCCTGCTGTTCCTGCTGATCGGTCTGGCGCTGGTACTGCTGGATCTCGCCTGGCGTGACTGGATCCTGCTGGTCATTGCGGTGCCGCTCTGCCTGGGCGCCCGCTTTATCAGCGTGTCGCTACCCTATGTGGCTTTCCGCCGATTCCGCAATTACAACACCTTCTCGGTGCGGATCCTCACTTGGGGTGGCCTGCGCGGTGGTCTGGCCATGGCGATGGCGCTGGCACTCCCCTCCGGCGTCATGATGATCCCGGAACATGGCGTCGATCTGCGGGAGGTCATCCTGGTGATGACCTACTCGGTGGTGATGTTCTCCATCGTGGTGCAAGGCATGACCATCACCCCGATGATCACGGCCGCCAAGAAGGCCTGTGGCGACTACTGAGTCGGCCCACTGTGCTGATTGCAGAATGAGAGAGGGCTCCCGTCGGGAGCCCTCTTTTTATGGCGGATAGTTGCGAATATTTGCTGCTGATAGCGCCTTGATTACACAGAGGAAAAGCGTACTGACTTCAACATCGGCAAATTATTGTTTGCTTTTTATTCATTTCGAGGAGAGAATGCTCGTCGGCTAGTTAATCAGCCCTGTTTATGTTTATCCTGCAATGCTTCACCTCACGATGAATCCTGCCAGTACCCGCATAACCTTCTTCTGATTTACTCGCCTTGAGAACCGTCAGGCTGTCTGCCTGCGTTGCCCGGCTCTCACGGTGCAGACCCGATCTGCCCACCCAATTTGATTTATGCATCAGCATATTCCTTGAAAGTGCAGACGCCCTTTAACCGGGCTGGGTATTCCTGCGCGCTTGTCGTTCACCCAATCGATCGCGCCCATTGACCTGACATTTGCCAATACAAGGAGCAAACACCTAATTTATATAGAGAAATACCATGATGAAAGCAGTACAAACACACAAGCCCCTGCGTCGCAGCAAACCCATCAACCTGCCTGTGCAAGAGCACGACAATGATGCGTTTCTGATCCAGTTCAGCACCCGCTTCAGCGGCGGTTTCGCCATCTCCTGTGATGGTATCGCTGGCGAGTTCTCCATCGAAGACCTCAACTGATCCTGCCTGCCCTCCGGCAGCGCCCGATGCAGACAGGCCGCAACTCACGGCGGCCTCTTTGCTTATCCCCCTCCGCCATCATCTGGTGATAGTACACCCCGCATCGTCTCTGCTCCTTCCCTTAGCCTCTTTATCTCATTCGCCTTGCAAACCACCAATGTGCCACTCCGATCACAAATCGCAGTAAAGCGAACCGCAAGAGGTAGCTGACATACCGAGTTGTCGTTATAAGAGAGCCCCTTATCTCCGGAGTATGAACAAGGCAATCAGATGGCCACCATCAGACAGGTCGCAACCCTCGCCAAGGTCTCGACGGCAACCGTCTCAAGAGTGATCAATAACTCTGCCCATGTTGAACCGGCGACCAGGGAACGGGTAGAGAAAGCAATGCGTGCGCTCGACTATCGACGCGACATGGCGGCAGTGGCTCTGGCAAAACGCAGCGGCAATATGCTCGGCCTGTTGACCGGCAATCTGGCCGATCCCTTCTTTGCCAGACTGGCCCGCGGAGTAGAAGCCATCAGCCGGCAGCACGGCTTTCGGTTGATGGTCTGTAGCGGGTCCCATCAAAGCGAGCAGGAGCAGTATGGGCTCGAGTTTCTGATCAATCAGGGCTGCGAAGCCATCGTTGCCCATACCACTCGCCTCTCTGACGAACTGCTGCTCCGTTACGCCTCACACATGCCAGCACTCATTCCCATCAATCGCTATCTGCCCGAGCTGGCTCACCGCAGTGTCTGGCTGGACAACCGGGCAGGCACCCGAGCCGCCGTCGACCATCTGGTGGCTCAAGGTCATCGCCGGATCGGCTTCATCACCTGTGATTTGCCCATCGCCGATCGGCAGCTCCGCCTGGAGGGATATGAGCAAGGAATGGCTCACTATCATCTGGCACTCAAACCACAGTGGGTTATCAGCCAGCCCTTTACCGAGGAGGGGGGCGAACAGGCGGCGGCGCGCTTGCTTGCTGAGTGCCCCGAGGTAACCGCCGTGCTCACTTTCAACGATGTGATGGCGGCAGGCATGATGTCGCACCTGAGAAAATGCGGGCGACGGATCCCTGAAGACCTGTCGATTATCGGGTTCGATGACATCATGCTGGCCCGCTACCTCTACCCGACACTGACCACTCTGCACTACCCCATTGAGACCATGGCCAAACGGGCTGCTGAGCTGGCCATCACCCGACTGCAACAGCAGGACCCGGGCCCGGAGATCCATGAGTTCACCCCTGCACTGGTCATTCGCGAGTCGGTTATGCCCCTGACGCAACCTCCCCTTCTGCGACCATGATCACGTTCCAGAACACCATGTAACCGGTTACATGGCTGGCGTGCAAGGCTCACATTTCCACCAGGCTGCTCGCCCCACAATGGCGCCATGTTCTGAAGCGATGGATCAACTGTGATGAAACAAGAGAGAAAGACCCTGACCCTGGGGCTTGCCACATTACCCATTCTGGTGATGCTGGGGCTCCTGATCGTTGGCTATGTTCTGATGGGATTGCGCATTGAGCCACTGCTCCTGCTGTCCGCCATCTTCACAGCACTGCTCGCCTGCTGGCAGGGATATAGCTGGGACGAGATCATCCAGTCCATCGTCCAGAAGCTGGCCAAGGCGATGCCGGTCATTCTGATCCTGGTCTGTGTGGGTGGATTGATTGGCAGCTGGATGTTCAGCGGCACCATCCCTTACATGGTCTATTGGGGGCTCAAGCTGATCAGCCCGCAATACATTCTCATTGCGGCCTTCTTCATCACCAGTCTGGTCTCGGTCTGTACCGGTACCTCCTGGGGATCAGCGGGCACCGTCGGGGTAGCCCTGATGGGGGTTGCGCACGGTCTGGATGTTTCGCTGGCAGCGGCAGCCGGGGCGGTGGTGTCAGGCGCCTATTTCGGCGACAAGATCTCTCCTCTCTCCGATTCGACCAACTTCGCCGCCATTGTGGCCGATACCACCCTCTACGCCCATATCCAGCACCTGCTCTGGACCACGCTGCCCAGCTTCCTGCTGGCTGCCGGCGTCTTCTTCGTCGCCGGTTTTTCAGTCATCGGTGAAGAGGTGGCCACACCGGAGAAGGTCATCACCATCCTGTCCACACTGGAGCAGCTCTACCACTTCAATCCTCTCCTGCTGCTGCCCCCGCTGATTGTGCTGTGGGGGGCGATCGCCAAGAAGCCCACTATTCCCTTGATGCTGCTGGCCAGCGCCATCGCCATTATCCTCGGGATTACGTTGCAGGGATTGCCGCTACAGTCCGGTTTCAATGCCCTGATCGACGGCTTCAACCTCACCATGTTCACCCCGCTGGGTCATGACGTCAGCCAGCTGCTCCCCGATATCCCCCGCCTACTCAATCGCGGTGGCATGTTCTCGATGATGAGCACCATTCTACTGGTCTTCTGCGCCTTCTCCTTTGCCGGTGTACTGACCCTGACGGGGGCGCTCGACCTCATCATCAATCGCCTGCTGACCCTTATTCACTCCACTGGCCAATTGATCGCCTCGACCATTGCAACCACCCTGCTGGTCACCGGTGCCACCAGTGACGGCAAGCTGGCCCTGCTCATCCCGGGCGAGCTGTTTCAGGACGCCTACCGTCGCATGGGGCTGGATACCAAGAACCTCTCCCGCACCATAGAGGATGCGGGCACCGTGATTGAGCCCCTGATCCCCTGGACGGCTGCTGGTGTCTATATGGCGGGCACCCTTGGCATCCCGACGCTCGATTACCTCCCCTGGGCCATCCAGTGCTATGCCGCCCTTTTCTTTGCCCTGGGCTACGGCTTTACCGGTATTGGCATCGCCCATGCAGACCGGAAAGAGGTGACAGAGGAGCCGCGGACCATGACAGTGGCGGAGGAGCGATAAGATGCCGGAGCACAACTTTGACCAAGTGATTGATCGCCACAATACCAACTCCATCAAATGGGACTGTATGCCCCAGTACCTTGGCATCGACGGCAGCGATCTGCTACCCATGTGGGTATCCGATTTCGACTTTGCCTGTCCACCAACCGTGCAGCAGGCACTGCAACGGCGGGTCGCCCACGGCGTATTCGGATACAGC
This sequence comes from Aeromonas sp. 604176, assembly GCF_049170755.1. Classification (NCBI taxonomy): domain Bacteria; kingdom Pseudomonadati; phylum Pseudomonadota; class Gammaproteobacteria; order Aeromonadales; family Aeromonadaceae; genus Aeromonas; species Aeromonas sp. 604176. The sequence goes on along the minus strand of NZ_JAAKNE010000020.1, from coordinate 31,959 downwards.
GAGCGACGGGATGACTACTTCAGCGCCATACAACAGTGGTTTGCCCGGCGCCATCAGATCACCATAGAACGGGAGTGGATCCACTCCGTCGAGGGGGTGATCCCCGGCATCTCGCTGCTACTGCAAATGCTGACACAACCCGGAGAAGGGATTGTTGTCCAGGGCCCCTGTTATGGTTCCTTTGCCAAGATCATCGCGCTGAACGAGCGACGACTGCTAGATAACCCGTTGCTGCGAAAAGGGAATCGCTACGAGATGGATCTGCCGCAGCTGGCACGTCTCTTCATGGTGGAGCGCCCCGCCATGATGATCCTCTGCAATCCCCACAACCCGACCGGCAGGAGCTGGACGTTCACCGAGCTCTATGAACTGGCGACCCTGTGCCAGCAGCACGGCGTGACGCTGGTATCAGACGAGATCTGGGCCGATCTGCAACTGGCTGGCCATCGGCACACCTCGGTGCTCTCCCTGCCGCCCCATTTGCTGCCCAACATGGTGGTGGCGACCTCTGCCAGCAAGAGCTTCGGTCTCTCCTCGCTGCGCATCTCCAACTTCATCATCCCGGATCCTGCGCTGCGCCAGCGCTTCAAACAGCGTCTCGATGCCCATGGTCTGGATGTATTCAATGCGCTCTCCATGGAGGCTGCCACTGCGGCCTATCAGCACGGCGAGGCATGGCTAAACGGGCTGCTCGCCTATCTGACAGATAATCGCCACTGGTTTGCCGAGCAACTGGCAACCCGGTTGCCCCGTCTGCAACTGATGGAGGCCGATGCCACCTATCTGGCCTGGATCGATTGCCGCCAGCTGGAGCTGGATGACGATGAGCTGAAACAGCGGCTTATCGAAGAGGCGAGAGTTGTCCCGTCGATGGGGATCGGCTTTGGCAAAGGGGGGCAGGGCTTTATTCGCCTCAATCTGGGCTGCCCGCGCAGCTATCTGGAACAAGCACTCACCGGACTGGAGCGGCTGGTGTCCAGATAAAATCGCAGAGCAGGGGACAACAGGGGTAGAGCATGCCGCCCCGCTGTCTCCTGCATCCCCCAACTGTGAGTTCACCGGCAGTTTCCCGCTCTGGTGCACCACAAGATGCAATAACGGAACGACCGCCACAGGCAGAGACTCGGAATGGTGATACAAACAGGGTCTCTTCAATCCACCTGATAACGATGCCTGCATGATGACGAAGCTTGAACGCCCCTACTTTTCCAGCGTGCACGAGACCGATGAGGGGCTAAGCAGCCCCCTCTCGCTCTACTCCGTTTATGAGGCGATCGATGTGGAACTGCGGGCTCCCCACGAGATGGCCGGTTACCACTGGCATGGCCAGGTGGAAGTCAACATCCCGTTCGACGGTGATGTGGAGTACACCATGAATGGCCAATCCTTTACCCTGGCGGCAGGGCATGCAGGGTTGTTCTGGGCGGCCATCCCCCATCAGCTGACCCGTATCGGCCACTGCTCGCAGATGGGCCTCATCAATATACCGATCCATCTGTTTCTCTCCTGGCCCATCAATCGGGAGCTGCTGAATCAGGTCACCCATGGCGGCGTACTGCAGTCGCGATCAGCCATGCTGGTGAGCGAGTTTGAACTGACCCGCTGGGTCACGGAGAGCCGGATGGATGACCCTGGCCGTCAGCAACTGGTTGCCGACGAGATCTGCCTGATGTTGCGGCGCCTAGGGCTGGATGGCTGGAGCCGCCTGCTCGCCAACCACAGCAATCAGGGGACGACGACGGGTGCCTCAAAACACTCCCAGTTCCATGTGCAGCAGATGCTCGAATACATTGCCGCCCACCATGATGCCCCGCTCACCACCAGGGAGCTGGCCGATCATGTTGGGTTGCACCCCAACTACGCCATGGGGCTGTTTCAGAAGGTGATGCAGATGAGCATCAAGCAGTACGTCACCGCGATGCGGATCAACCATGCCAGAGCCCTGCTCAGCGATACCGACCGTACCATCCTCGATGTCGCACTGACGGCAGGTTTCAACTCCAGCAGCCGCTTCTATGAGACCTTCCAGCGTTATCTGGGGCTGACACCGAGTCGCTACCGCCAACTGAGTCGGGAACGGGCCAACTCTTCGCAGTAAATTCCCAAATAAAAAAGGGGCTCACGCCCCCTGACTCAATCTCTCCCCGCTTAGCGGGACGGTACCGATACATTCACTCGTCCACCCGGCGGCACAGTCACCTCGACCGCACTCACAGTGACTCCGTTGAGGCGCTGCATACGCGCCTTGCGCAGCTTGCCATCCACCAGCAGGAATCCGTGGTTGCCCGGGAAGCGGGCCTCCCAGAACAGCGCGCGCGGCCCCGTGTTGCCCAACTTGCTGGCGGTAACGCCCTCATGGCGCAGTGACAACCGGTGGGCCCCGACCGGCAGTTGCTCGATGGCTACCCAGTCGATGAAAGCGGGCAATCGGGGCAGGGTTGCCACCCGGTGCGCGGCCGCATCCGGCTCAACCCCCATCATCCCCTCCACGGTCTGCGACACCAGCGTAAAGGAGATCTCCGGATAGTCGCCATTGGTGCCCTGACTAGGCCGCTCATGGGGGAGATTTCGCTTGGCCAGAATGTAGCGCATCCAGCGCCACGCCTCCTCGTTGCGCAGATATGGGAAATAGGTATCCGGCAAATAGGTGTAGGCCTCGATGTTGGCAGGTGCCTGCGGTGTTGTGCCGATCCCCTCGCCCACCATCTCGCTGATATAGTCGAGATAGCGGTCATTGCGCGGCCCCGGCTCTGATAGCTGCTTCATCGGAATAAACCAGCTGTTCTCCTTGCCAAAATCGTTGCGCTTGCTGAGATTGCTGTCGAGGATGCGGGCATAGTGGCCCTGCTCATCCCCGGCAACCCGGCTCCACTCCTCGTTGAAGTAGCGCTTCAGCAGCACCGCCTTGCGCTGCCAGACTTGCGCCGCCCGCTTTTCACCGCGAGCCTGCAGCATAGCGGCATAAGCCAGCGTCGCCTGATACTGGGAGCCGATGGCATCGGCTGCCTCTATCGGGTGCTCACCCCGCTCGTTGTAGGTGCAGGATCCCTGGAAAATACCTCCCTTGCCCTCGGCGATCCCGTTGGGGTGCTGCTCATCATGCAGCGCGATGAAGTCGGTCAGCACCTTGCCGTAAAAGGACCACAGCTCGGGATCCTCGATATAGCGGCGATCGCCGCTCCAGAGGTAGGCGTGGTAAGCCTTCTCCACCAACTCGAACTGGGCGGGCACCTCGCGCACGAACCAGCTGTCGTCCTTGTAGTCGATGGTGTGGGGAGAGCCATCAAAGTTGAAGGCCCAGAGGGTATACCACTTGCGCGCGTCGGTGGCATTGCGAGCAAACACCTTGAACATCGAAAAGTTCTCGGCGCGCCAGCCAGCAATCTCGGCACCGGCAACCTGATGGGCAAAGTCGCGTCCGTAAAAGGCCGTGCGATCGTAATAGCCGGCCCAGTATGAGGGGATGTAGTCATGCAGGCCGGTGCCATCCCCCTCCGGGTGGTACTCGTCCTTGTTGGTGACGCCACGCTGGCCGGTCATGATGAACTGCGCCGTTTTGGCGGCCGCCCAGTTGAATCCTTCCGCCAGTTCGGTGCTGGAAGAGCTGAGATGCACGGCCGGTTGCGATGCTGCCTCCACTCCGGCGGCGACCGCCGGCTGCGCACAGAGGGTAGCGATGCCTGCCGCCATCATGGCGCATGAGAGACGGGCCCGGCGACTCATTGGATATCCCATGTTCAACTCCTTTGATGATGAACGCCGACCCCAAGGTCGGCGTTATAGGTGAAAGAGATCAGCTGGCCGCCGCCTGCGCCTGCTTGGCCTCGATACTTTCGGATTCATATTTGCACATCAGATGATCTACCACCTTGCTCTGGTAGTGGCCGTTGAGCTTGTAGAAGCGGAAGTAAACAAACAGGGTCAGGGCAAAGAAGATGGCCGGCAGCACCACCATGATGGCCTGCATGCCGAAGAGGGTTTCGGCACTCTGCACCGCATTGGGGACATAACCGACCAGAGTCAACATGACACCGATGAAGAAGCCGGCGAAGGCCGAGCCAGCCTTGACCACCATGGTCTGCACCGAGTAAGCGATGCTCTCGTTGCGGGTGCCAAGCTTGTACTCGCCATAGTCGACCGTGTCGGCGACCATGATCACCTGTAGCACCCAGAACAGGGCGGTACCTATGTGGAGCAGGATGCCGGAGAGGATGATCAGCGCGACATTCTGGGGAGCAATGAAACCGATATACATCAGCATCAGGCAGCTCGTTATGGGGCAGAGTGAGGCCAACGCCCAGAGCACCCGCCGCGAGATGAAGCGGGCCAGCCGCGGGAAGATCATCAGGGTGATCAGGTTGGCGATGCCCCCGTACATCATGAAGCTGGGAAAGAGGGACTCCTGACCAATCACATAGGTAAAGTAGTAGATGGCGAAGGCGGTGATGGTGTTGTTCGCCACGTTGTAGCAGAGCGCCATAAACAGCACGCTGGTGAGCTGATCGTTGCGGAAAATAAGCTTGACCGAATCCATGATGGTGGTGCGCTGCTGACTGACAGTGGGGGTCGCGGCCGAGCTGTAGCGCTCCTTAACATTGCGCAGGGTGACCAGGGTCGAGACAAGAAAGAAGGCGACCAGGATGAAGGTGAACATCAGAAAACCGTGGGCCTTGTCCCCCTGGCCAAAATAGTCCACTACCTTGAGGCCGATGGCACCGGTAATAAGCCAGGAGAGACTGGCAAAGAAGCGGGGATAGGGAACCAGTGCCTCGCGCTCGTGCTTATCGATGGTCAACGTTGGCACCAGCGACCAGAAGGGGATATCCATCAGGGTATAGGTCATGCCCCACAGGATGTAGGTGATGGCCACATAGACGAGCAGGGCCGTCCCTTCGAAATAGTGGGCACTGAACACCATCACCAGGGCGATGGAGTTGACCACTGTACCGATCAGTATCCAGGGTTTGAACTTGCCCCAACGGCTACGGGTATTGTCGACAATCCACCCCATGATGGGGTCATTGACCGCATCCCAAATCCTGGCAATCAGAAAGATGGTGCCGACGAAGGCAGCCGACACCCCCACCACATCCGTGTAGTAGAACATCAGGTACATGTAGACGATGCCGATGGCAAAATCCTTGCCGAAGGCCCCGAAGCCATAGCTCAACTTGGTTTTCAGCGAGACGCTCATGGTTTATCTCCTTGGGGGTTAAGCCCCCCGCAGGGGGCTCTTGCTCAGCCGTGAATCCACTCCGGCAACCAGCCGCGGTGGGCTTCAATCAGTTCGTCGATCAGGGCGTAGATCTCGTCCATGCCAAGCACTGCTGCGGTGTGGGGGTCGAGCAGGGCTGCATGGTAGATGCTTTCCCGCTTGCGCTCGGTGATCGCTTCGGTGACTAGCGCCTGCACGTTGATGTTGGTGCTCATCAGGGCGGCCAGATGGGTTGGCAGCCGACCGATGGCGGTGGGCTGAATGCCGTTGGCATCCACCAGACAGGGCACCTCCACGCAGCAGCCATCCGGCAGGTTGGTAATGAGGCCGTCGTTTCTGACGTTGCCATAAATGACGCTGGGCTGACCGCTCCAGAGGGAGTTGATGATGACGCTCGCATACTCGTTCGATTCGGGCACCTCGACCCGTTCGGCCTGACGATAGGCAGTGAGGTCATCCTGCCAGCGGGCAATCTGCTCGACGCAGCGCTTGGGATACTCGTCTAGCGGCACCTTGTAGCGCTCGATGAGATCAGGGCGCCCCGGCTTGATGAAGTAGGGGGTGTACTCGGCAAAGTGTTCGGAGGATTCGGTAACGAAGTAACCAAACTTCTTGAACAGCTCGTAACGCACCAGATTCTGGCAACGCTGGTTGTGGTGCAGGCCGGGCTTAGGGGCAGTCCCCGCTTCATAGGCAGCCAGCAGCTCGGGATAGAGATTGACGAATTCGCCGCTCTCCAGCTGACGCTCAAGGGTCAAATAGAAGGCCATGTGGTTGATACCGGCACAGCGATAACGCAAGGTCGTCGGATCGATGCCGAGATCACGGGCCAACTCGTGCGCCGTTCCCTGCACCGAGTGGCACAGTCCCACCTGCTTGATATGAGGGAACTGTTGATACATGGCCCAGGTGTTCATCGCCATCGGGTTGACGTAGTTGAGCATGGTGGCGTCGGGGCACACCTCGCTCATTACCTCGCACACCCGCCAAAGATGAGGGATGGTGCGCAGTGCCCGCATGATGCCGCCGGGCCCAAGCGTATCGGCAATGGTCTGTTCGAGACCGTGGCGTTTGCACACCTCGAAATCGGTCACGGTACAGGGCTCGTAACCGCCGATCTGGAAAGCAACGATGACAAAGTTGGCCGCTGCCAGCGCAGGTTTCAGCTCGGTATGGCAACTGAGCAGCCCCTTGGCACCGCTGGAATCCATCAGCTTGCGCACCACAATCTGGGACTCTTCCAGCCGCTGTGGATCTATGTCCATCAGGGAGATGTTGGCATTTTTCAGGGCCGGTTTGTGAAACACATCCCCCAGGATGTTCTTCACAAAGATGGTAGAGCCTGCGCCGATAAAGGTGATATTGGGAGTTCTCATGTCCATTGCTCCAATGACGGTGAAACCAGTGTGCCTACTATGCAGGGCTGGTCCCGTCAGGTGCGTCTCGCTTACGGAACAGAGACTCCCAAAAACTCATTTTTGATGGGCTGGCTGACAAGATCTTAGAAAACGGGACACTTGTTCCCGAAAGTGGGACTCCCCTCTCCTGGCATCGACCGGCTCGCAGACAGCCGGAACGTTACTCCGTTACCCCGGATTCGAGCAGCAGGCACTCATCGGCATCTTCGCTCAATTTGACCAGTCGACTGTGCACCAGCCCCAGCTTGGCCAGCAGGCCGATGGATCGCTCGTTGCCCGGAGTGACGATGGCAACTACCTGCCCGATCCCCAACCGGCTTTTGCCATCGGCAAGGGTGGCCTGCGCCGCTTCAATGGCGTAGCCCTGGCCACGATATTGCGGCAGGAAGGCGTAACCGATATCGACCTGCTCCAGGGTATCGCGCTTGATCAGACCGCAGATACCGAGGCTGGCACCGTCATCCTTGCGCTCCACCAGATAGAGCCCGTGACCATAGCGGGCATAGCTGACTGCCGGCCCCTGCTGGATATACTCCTGCGCCTGTTCGAGGGTGCGAATGCCCCGATCACCGATGTAGCGATAGAAGTCACCGTCATTGAGCAGCTCAAGGATGAAGGGGGCGTCGGTGGCGATCATTTCGCGCAGGATCAGGCGGGAGGAGGCAATCATGGCAAGGGCTCTCAAACGGAAAGTGAAGGGCAAAGAGTGCCCCGTCACTCCCGGGCTGGCAAGCCTGTGGCACCATCACTCATACAAAAGGGGCCGCAGTGCGACCCCTGACGAGATGGGAGAAACGGGCTCAGGCGGCCAGCAGTCCGGCATAGCCGTTGCCCTGCTCGCGCAGCGCAGTGAACTGGGCAGCGCAATCGGCCCAGCTCAGCCCCAACGCATCTGCCACCTTGTGGGGCCACTCAGGGGGCACCTCTTCCCCCACATCGGACTGGGCCGCCAGCACAATGGCCAGATGGATCAACCCGGCCTCGGCGGAAAATACCTTGGCCAGCATGGGATTGTAGTGATACTCCACCGCATTGCTGATGGTATCGGGAAACTTCCAGTAACGAGCCATGGCCGCCCCGACCTGGGCATAGTTGAAGCCAACCACCAGCTCTTCTGCCTTGGCCCGCCCCTTGTGCAGCTCCAGATCGTGAATGTGGTGGACAGTGTTTTCAGGCAGCCCCACGTGCATCACCAGCCGGCCAAGATCGTGCAGCAGAGCGCAGGTAAAAACCTCATCTCCCTTCATCCCTTTCTTCACCGCCAGACGGCGGGCCAGTTCAGCCACGTTGAAGACGCAGCCCCAGAAATGTTTGAGATCAATGCCGGGCACGGCCTTGACCGATTCGGTGAGCCCGCAGGCCAGCACCATGTTGCGCACCATCGCCAACCCCAGCCGCACCGCGGCTTCATTGACGGTGCCGATCTGACGACTGCTGCCGAATTTGGCCGAGTTGGCCAGCCGCAGCAACTTGGCGGAGATGACAGGGTCCTTGTTGATCAACTTGCTGATCTTCAGCAGATCCGGATCCTTTTCATTGAAGGTCTGGATCAAATCGCGCATCACTTCAGGGATCTGGGGCAGTAGCTTGGGCTCAGCCAGCAGGGAATCTATCGTGGGCATAGGCGTGTCCATCCATGTTATCTGTGTTCCAACCTGTTTGCCTTGGCAAACTCTTCCTAATTATGGGTAACAAATGGCCTCCTCATCGGATTGTTTATTCGCTGGCCATTCAAGGTGTTAGTCACATTCAGGCTATACTGGCCGCCACATTCACTGTTGCGGATATCCCATGAACGACACTCAGGAATTTTTTGACGAAGAGACGCTGCTGGAGATGGTGGAGAACCAGCTCAACGATGGTCACCCTCCCCATGTGAAGGCGACCCTGATGCGGCTGGTGATGAAGGGCACCCCGCGGGAAGAGGCGTTGCAATATATCGCCTGCGCCCTAGGGGCCGAGCTGATGGCGATGGAGGCCGATCAGGGCCCCTTCAATCTGACCCGCTACGGCGAATTCCTCGACAGCCTGCCCGAGATGCCGTGGGCTGACTGATAACCGGAGCTGACCAAGGCGCTACGCCTTTGCATGACTCCTTAAAAACAGAAGGGCGGGCGCCAATGGCCCCGCCCTTGTTGTATGGATCCGCTCCGGATCAGAACTGGGAGTTGATGACCACCTCTTCCCCCAGCGCCCCTGCCAACGGCAGTGGTCGATAGCTGGAGTTGGCGGCCCGCAGCAGCCGAATGCCGCGAATGCCGACCTCCTGCGCCGCCTTGATATCACCGTAGAAGAGCGTCATCTGCTTATCCTTGAGCCACTGCACCTTGGTGTTCTGCCCCGCTGGCCACCGGCGAAGATCACCGGATTGAGCTGGTCGGCCGGAATATTCATGGTCTGCTGCAGGATCTGGCTCACGGTCTCGGTCTTGGTGGCTAGCCCCCCATTTTATCCGCCCGGGATAAGCCTCCACCAACCAGGATATGACAAGCCTCTTTTGACCCTAGATATCGGCTGGAAGAGCCAGAGTGGGCTATAACTGCTTAACACCCGCTATTGATATCAAAATCAACGACTCTCTCTGGAGATGCCATGGACGCGCACACTTCCTCTTCCAATACCACAGGTTCGGCCCCTTCCACTCATCATGCCGGGATAGACACCCTCGATCAGGTGCTGGTACGGCTCGAACTCTCGCCAGAGGGGCAGATCCTTGATGCCAACCCGCGATTTCTGAGCCTCATGGGCTACACGCTAGATGAGCTCTCCGGCAAGCACTACGGCATGCTGCTCTCCCCGAACCAGGTGCAATCCGCCACACATGACACCTTTCAGGCAGCACTGCGCAGCGGCTCCTCGCAGGAGGACGAGCTTCACCTGCTGGACAAGCCGGGGCGGGATGTCTGGATCCGTGGAGCCTGCAGCCCGGTTCTGGATGACAATGGACAACTATCTCGTATGACTCTGTACGCCATGGATCTGACCGGGCAGAAGCAGCTCACGGCCAGCTTCGAGGGCCAGCTCAATGCGCTGAGCCGGGTCATGGGCAAGGTCGAGTTTTCGCTGGAGGGCACCATACTGGATGCCAATCCACGCTTTCTCGACATAGTGGGTTACCAGCTGGAAGAGCTGAAAGGGCAACACCACAGGCTGCTGGTTGACCCAGACTACGCCCAGTCGGCGGATTACCTCGCCTTCTGGGACACGCTGCGCCGGGGCGAGTTTCTGGCTGGCGAATTCTGCCGCCTGAACAAGCAGGGACAGGAGGTATGGATCCAGGGCTCCTACAACCCCGTGCTGGATCTGAACGGCAAGCCCAGTAAAATCGTCAAGTTTGCCACCGACATCACGGCGCAGGTGGAGCAGCACCGCCAGCTCAAACAGGCGATGGTGGAAGCGGAAGAGGCCGCCAGAGTGCGCGAGGAGCTGCACAAGTCTCTGCAAGAGATGTCGACCCCTGTCACCCCTATCTGGGACGGGATCCTGCTGCTGCCACTGGTTGGGATCATCGACTCCATGCGCACTGCCGACGTGATGAACAAGTCGCTCACCAAGATTGCCGAAACCCGCGCCCGGGTCTTTGTGCTGGATATTGCCGGAGTCGCCACCGTGGACACTGGCGTCGCCAACCAGCTGATCAAGATCACCAAGGCGACCCAGTTTATGGGCTGTGAAGCCATCATCTCGGGAGTCTCCCCCGCCATTGCCCGTACCATGGTGGAGCTGGGGGTGTCGGTCGGTGACGTCCGTACCACGGCGACCCTGAGAGACGCCTTCGAAATAGCGCTCAAACGGGTTGGCTCAGCCCTCTAGGTCGCGGCAATGACCATGCAGCTCAACAACGATCTTGGCATCGCCGATATGGCCGACTGCATAGTAGTCAGCATGCGCCCCGATCTCGGAGACGACGGCATGCAGATGCTGATGCAGGCCCTCTCCCAGCGACTGGTACACGGGCGTCACCATGCAGTCTTGCTCGACTTCTCCGGCGTCATGCTACTGGATCACCATGAATTCAGACAGGTTTGCAAACTTGCCGAGGTGTGCCGTCTGTTGGGTGCCACCTGCCTGCTGGTAGGGCTAAATGCCGGGATCGCCGCATTTCTGGCGCTAGCCGAGGCACAGCCCGGGCCACTGCGCTGCTTCATCGACATGGACGACGCTTTTGCCCATGTCAGCCGCCTCCAGGGCGAGGAGTAAACCGCCATGATACAAGAGCATGCGACCCGGGAGGCCAGCTATCCGCTACGCCACGATATCGATCTGCACCTGGCTGTGATGTCGGTTCGTCGGCTCCCATTTATCGCCAACCTATCCGACGTGGATCGCGCCATGCTCTCCACCGTGGTCTCCGAACTTGGCAGCAATATCCTGAAATACGCCGGGCAGGGGGAGATCACCCTGATGCTCCATCACCCGAAGGGGAGATCCTGCATCGATATCATCGCCCGTGACAAAGGGCCCGGCATATCGGATGTCTATCAGGCCCTGCAGGATCACTACAGCACTTCCGGCACCCTGGGACTGGGACTGCCCGGCGTGCGGCGCATGATGTCAGAGCTCACCATCAGCACACCGCCGGAAGGGGGCACCCTGGTGCAGGCGCGCAAATGGCTGGGTTCTGTACCCTCGGTCCCACGTCTCATCACGCCCACCCAACAATGGGGGCAGGCAGGTCTGACACTGGTCTGGGCTAGCGAAAACAGACCCTGTTATCCGGAAAAGGTCTCCGGCGATCTGGTCTTTATCCGACCCACATCCGACGGCGTCTTGCTGGTACTGATCGATGTCAGCGGCCACGGCTCCTCGGCCAACAAGCTGGCACTGATACTGCAAGAGGCGCTGCAAAACACCCCTGAACAGGAGCCGGCACCTCTGCTGCAGCTGTTGCACCAACACTGCATCGGTACCCGGGGAGCGGCCGCTGGCATAGCCCTGGTCAACAGTGAACGGGGTGAACTGAGCTACGCCGGCATCGGCAACACCCGCATCTGTCTGCGCGGCCATGACCTCTGGCGCGGTATCTCCCGTGATGGGGTGCTGGGGGAGCGCTTCCCCACCCCCTTGCTGCAACGGCAGCCCATCAAGCCGGGGGATGTGCTGATGCTCTATTCGGATGGCATCAGCGAGTCACTCAACCTGCGTGACGGCGCACTGGATCTGGGGGCTGATCCCGTCATTCTGGCCCGTCAAGTCATAGACCATAGTGGGCGCAGCACCGACGATGCGAGCTGTATTGTGCTGCGGGTACAACCAGAGAAGGAGCGCTAGATGCGGCAGCTGATCGGTGATATCAGGCTCTCTGGCCCGACGGCAGCCCTCACCGCCAGACGCAAGGTGATCCAGGTGCTCACCTGCATCGACAAGAGCCCCACCTTCGTGGCGCCGCTGGCGGGTACCACCTCGGAGCTGGTGCGCCAGCTGACGGCAACCATCGACTCACTGCAACTCCAGCTTTGGCTGGAGAGCAATACGCGGGAGCTGTGGGTCTCCCTCTCGGCCGACGAGCCACTGCAGCACAACGCACCCGGTGCAACCCATGGCAGCATCCGGCTGGTTCCTCATGCTGACACCGCCATCGCTCTGGTATGCCACCTGCCACACTGGCCCGATGACGCTCTGCTGTTGCAGATGCAGCAGCAGTTCGCTGAACCGACCCGGGATGAGCTGTTCGCCGTGATGCAGACCAAGAATCAGGAGCTGGAGCAGGCCTATGAGCTGGCAGAAAGCGCAACCCGGGCCAAAAGCGATTTTCTCGCCAACATGAGCCATGAAATCCGCACCCCGATGAACGCCATTCTGGGTATGGCCCACCTCGCCCTGCAAACACGCCTCGACTCGCAGCAGGCTGATTATCTGGGCAAGATCCAGCGCTCGGCCCATCACCTGCTCGGCATCATCAACGATATCCTCGACTTCTCCAAGATCGAGGCGGGCAAGCTGGATCTGGAGCAGATCGAGTTCGATCTCGACCATGTGCTGGAAAATCTGGCAACCCTGGTGGGCGAGAAGGCCGAAGCCAAAGGCATAGAACTGCTGTTCGAGGTCGATCACCAGCTAGACACCCTGCTCTATGGCGATCCCCTGCGGCTCGGCCAGATCCTGATCAACTACGCCAACAACGCAGTCAAATTCACCGAGCAGGGGGAGATACTGGTCAAGGTCACTTGTCTGGAGAAACGACCGCAAGAGGTGCTGTTGCACTGCTCGGTGCAGGACACGGGGATCGGCATGAGCCAGGAGCAGCAGCAACGGCTGTTCCAGTCTTTCCAGCAGGCGGACAGCTCCACCACCCGCAAATACGGCGGCACCGGCCTCGGGCTCGCCATCTCCCGCGAACTGGCGGCACTGATGGGAGGGGAGGTCGGCGTGCAGAGCGAACCGGGCAAGGGAAGCACTTTCTGGTTTACTGCCCGACTCGGCCGCGGCAGATACCGCTCACGCTATCTGCCAAGTCTGGATCTGCGTGGCCGCCGCATACTGGTGGTCGACGACAGTGCCAGCGCCCGCACCATACTGGCTGCCCTGCTGCGCAGCATGAGTTTCGTGGTCGACACCGCCGAATCGGGTCAGCAAGGGCTGCAGATGATCGCCTGTGCCGAGCAGGAAGGTAACGCCTACGAGGTGGTGCTGCTGGATTGGCACATGCCCGGGCTGGATGGCATAGAGACGGGGCGCCGCCTCATCGCCCGCGGCCTTGGCAAGCGGCTTTATCGGGTCATGGTGACAGGTTATGGGCGGGAAGAGATTTTTCGCGAAGCAGAGGCCGCCGGCTTTGATAGGGTGCTGGTCAAACCAGTCTGTGCCTCTGTGTTGTTTGATACCATCATTGGGCTGTTCGGCCAGCAAACCACGGCGACTGCCTTGAAGCCCACCCAGCCTACCCACAACTATCGCTTCGAGGGACTCCGTATACTGCTGGCAGAAGACAACGAGCTGAATCAGCAGGTGGCCATGGAACTGCTGCGAGCGGCGGGCATCGACGTCAGCATTGCTGCCAATGGTGCCATTGCTCTGGAAATGGCTGCGCAACAACCATACGACCTGATCCTGATGGACATGCAGATGCCGGTGATGGATGGACTGACTGCCACCCGTCAGTTGCGCCAGCAAGAGAGCGAAGGGCACCACACTCCGATCCTCGCCATGACGGCCAATGTCATGGCCGGTGACCGGGAACGCTGTCTGGCGGCCGGTATGGATGACCACATCGCCAAGCCCATCGACCCCGACAAGCTTTATGCCGCACTGCAGTGCTGGGCCCCTGCCTTCAGCGTTGAAACCGATGCAATACCCAAGAGCGCACCTTCACCACAGCACCAGCCATTGCAGCCTCAGTTAAGAGCGCTCGGACTCAATGCCGAAGCCGCCCTGCAACGGCTGATGTACAACTGGGGGTGGTATCAGGATCTGCTGCAACGATTTGCCCAACAGGGCACCCGGCCCATGCAGAGCCTGATCGCCGCCCTGCAGAAGAACGACCGGGAGGAGGCCCATCGTCAGGCCCATACCCTCAAGGGGATTACCGCCACTCTGGGCGCCGAACCACTGCGGGGTATCTCGGCCAGGCTGGAGAGTGCACTCTCCCGGGGGGATGACACCACCAGCCTGCTTCCACTGGCGGAACAGGGGCTGCAGATGCAGCAGCAACTGAGCGATGGCCTACAGGCCCTGCTACCCACCCAGACCACAGCCGACCTGCCGGAGCAAGAACAAGTCGACCTGGCGCCCCTGCTGGCGCAGCTGATCCGGCTGCTGGCGGAAGATGATGCCGGAGCTCTGACCCTGTTCCAGCAGCATCAGCAGCAGCTGACGAGAGTGCTGGGAGAGACGGCATCCAGGATGGCTGACGCCATTACCGGCTTCCGTTTTACGGATGCACTTGCACATCTGCAACGAGTCCGGGCCCTCAGGCCCGATCTGTTCAACCAAGAGTGAGGGCACCACCATGCTCAACCTGCTGGATCCCGATACCAAGCCCACCCTGCTGGTGGTTGATGACACCCCTGAAAACCTCTCATTGCTCAGCGCCTTGCTCAGCCCACAATACCGGGTCAAGGTCGCCATCAGTGGCCAGCGGGCACTGGAGATACTGTCATCAGACTCCCGGGTAGATTTGATCCTGCTTGATGTCGTGATGCCCGGGATGGATGGTTATCAGGTGATGCAGGCACTGCAGGAGATGCCGCAGGCACGGCATATTCCGGTGATTTTTCTGACTGCCAAGGTAGAGGAGAGCGCCGAGGCACATGGACTGGCTCTCGGCGCCGTGGACTATATTCACAAGCCGATCTCCCCCGCCATCGTGCTGGCCCGCGTCAGAAACCACCTTGAGCTGAAGGCGGCACGGGATCTGCTACATGACCAAAATGCCTATCTGGAGCAGGAGGTGGAACGACGCACCCGAGAAAACGAGCTGATCCAGAACATCACCATCCACTCCCTCGCCTCTCTGGCCGAAACCCGGGACAACGAGACCGGCAACCACATTCTGCGCACCCAGCATTATGTGAAGCTATTGGCGGAAACTCTCTGCGAGCACCCTCGCTTTCGTGCCGAGCTGACCCCCAAGACAATAGAGCTGCTGTTCAAGTCGGCCCCCCTGCACGATATCGGCAAAGTCGGCGTACCGGACCGGATCCTGCTCAAACCTGGCAAACTCGATGAAGATGAGTTCGCCCAGATGAAACACCACTCCACCCTTGGCAAGGAGGCCATAGTCCACGCCGAGGAAGCGCTGGGGGTAGAGGTGGAATTTCTGAGACTGGCCAAGGAGATCGCCTGCTACCACCACGAGAAGTGGGATGGCACCGGCTACCCCTACGGTCTGATAGGAGATGAAATTCCCCTCTCGGCCCGACTGATGGCGCTGGCAGATGTGTACGATGCCTTGATCAGCAAGCGGTGTTACAAGGCAGCCATGACCCATGCAGAGGTGGTGCCCATTATTTTGGCGGGAAGGGGCAACCATTTTGATCCCGACATCACGGATGCCTTCGCTCACATCCACGTGCAGTTTCACGAGATCGCGCTGCGCTACAACGACGACAAGAGCGATCAGGAGGCCAAACTCGACTAGGTGCTGGAATCAGCAGGCAACAAGTCAGTGAAGATGAAACCATCGCGCTCCACCGTCTCCCCCGTGCAGATCGCCAGCGGGCGCAGAAACATGGGACCATCCCAGGCCAGAGTGTGAAACTCGCCGTTCTCGCCGCACGGATCGACCCCCGCCGGCAGCGCCGCCAGCAGTGCCTCGTCAAAATCGTGGCCACCCAGGCTGGCATCCAGCTTGTTCGGGTCGAGAGCACTGATCCGCGCCTTCAACCCAGCGGCCACCATCTGCGACGCCAGTTCACGGGTATTGCTGCCCCACAGCGGGAACAGTGGTTCGATGCCGGTGCCTGCCAGCTGCTTTTCACGGTAGGCGCGCACATCCTCAAGGAACAAGTCGCCAAAGGCCATATGGCGGATCCCCTGTGCCACCACATCGGCGATAAAGCCGGTCATGATGCGGGCGTAATCCTCGTTGCTGCAGGGCCAGGGCAGATCGATGGTGATGAGGGGCAGCCCGACGCAGGCGGCCTGTTCGGTCAACAGCTGCTTGCGCACCCCGTGCATCGCCACCCGCTCGAATGCCTGATTGAGGGTGGTAAACAGCCCCACCACCTCGATGGCGGGATCCTGCCGCAACTGATGCAGAGCCCATGCGCAATCCTTGCCGCTGCTCCAGGAGAGCAGTACCCGTTTCTTTTCCATCATTCCTCCGCCAGCGGGGCACTCGGATTGCCCCAAAAAGATGCAAGACAGTGTTGCGAATTGCGCGATTTACACACAAGAGGCAGGCAGCATACTCTCGATCACCTGTATATACCCCTTGTCCGGGGTGACAATAACTAAAAAAACCGATGGGAAACATACGGATATGACCACGACCACACAACAACACGATCACGCCCGCCCCCTCAATCGACAGGATTACAAAACTCTGAGCCTGGCTGCCCTCGGCGGCGCGCTGGAGTTTTACGACTTCATCATCTTCGTCTTCTTCGCCGTGGTCATCGGCGAGCTGTTCTTCCCGGCCGACATTCCCGAGTGGCTGCGCCAGTTCCAGACCTTCGGCATCTTCGCCGCCGGTTATCTGGCCCGCCCGCTTGGCGGCATCATCATGGCCCACTTTGGCGATCTCATCGGTCGCAAGCGGATGTTCACCCTCAGCATCATCATGATGGCGCTGCCGACCCTGTTGATCGGTCTGCTGCCCACCTATGCGGTGCTCGGCATCGGCGCCCCCATCGCCCTGCTGGGATTGCGGATCCTGCAAGGCGCCGCCATCGGCGGTGAAGTGCCGGGCGCCTGGGTATTTGTCGCCGAGCACGTTCCTGCCCGTCGGGTCGGGGTCGCCTGCGGCACGCTCACGGCGGGATTGACGGCCGGCATCCTGCTCGGCTCCCTCATCGCCACTGCGGTCAACAAGAGCCTGACCCCGGCCGAAGTGAGTGACTGGGGCTGGCGAGTTCCCTTCCTGCTGGGCGGTATCTTCGGCATCGTCGCCATGTACCTGCGTCGCTGGTTGCACGAGACCCCGGTTTTCGCCGAGATGAAGGCCAACAAGACCCTGGCTGACGAGCTGCCCCTCAAGTCGGTGCTGCGCAACCACAAGAGCAGCGTGGTGGTCTCCATGCTGCTCACCTGGCTGCTCTCCGCCGGTATCGTGGTGGTGATCCTGATGACCCCGACCTATCTGCAGAAGGTTTATGGCATCAGCCCGGCGGACGCCCTGACCGCCAACTCGCTGGCGATCATTGCCCTGACCCTCGGCTGCATCGTCTATGGCCGACTGATCGACCTGCTGGGCAGCGGTCTCACCTTCATGTTCGGCTCCCTGCTGCTGGCAGGCTCCAGCTACGCCTTCTATCACGGTCTGGCGGCCGGTACGAGCCAGCTGGTGCCGCTCTACATGCTGGCGGGCTTTGCGGTCGGGATTGTCGGCGCCGTGCCTTACGTGATGGTCAACGCCTTCCCGCCGGTGGTGCGCTTCTCAGGTCTGTCGTTCTCCTACAACGTGGCCTACGCCATCTTCGGCGGCCTTACCCCGATGGCGGTGACCCTCTGGATGAAGAGCGACATGCTGGCCCCCTCCCACTATGTGGTAAGCCTGTCGGTGCTGGGTTTCGCCATCGGCCTCTGGCTCTGGTTCCAGCAACGGGCCATCCGGCAACAGCAAGCGCCGCAAGCGGCCTGAACCGAACATCAAGCCCCGGTATCTGCCGGGGCTTTTTTGTACTGCTTATGTTCAGTTTCGCCAGCATAAGATAGCCTCCCTCTTGAGTCAGGTGACCACCTGGATCAAGGTATTCCCATTCATCCCTGCTATCCGAGGCTCAACATGTTCTTTCAGGTCGTATTTCTCGCTTTGCTGGCGTTGCTGCCCATGGTCAATCCGCCTACCACGGCCACCCTGCTGCTGGGGCTGAGCAAGGGGATGTCGCGCGAACATGTGCGACGTCAGGTCAATATGGCGGCCATCTATCTGTTCTGCACCCTCTGCATCACTTTCTTTATCGGCTCCTCGATTCTGGATCTGTTCGGTATCTCCATTCCGGGTTTGCGCCTAGCCGGGGGGCTCATCATCGGCTTTATCGGCTTTCGCATGCTGTTCCCCGCCCCCAGCCAGCAGAGCGGGGTCGATATCAACCAGAGCATTGCCTTCGTACCACTCACCATGCCCAGCATGTGCGGGCCGGGCACCATGGCGCTGGTGATAAGCGGGGCAGCCCAGATTGCCGAGCTGCCTGACGAGTACAACCGCCTCACCATCTATGGCGCCATGGTCACTGCGTTTGCCCTGATGAGCCTGATCAGCTGGGGAGTATTGAAGCTGGCGGATCCGGTCTGCAAGATCCTTGGCGCCACCGGCATCGATGCCATGACACGCATCATGGGCTTCCTGCTGGTCTGCATGGGTATGCAGTTTTGCATCAACGGCATCAAGGAAGTGGCACAGGATCCGGTCTTCCACGGCGGCCAGGCCGTGCAAACCGCACCGGCGCTACCGCAGGCTTCCGGCACGTTTGATCAGTTGCCGCAAAAGCCCGTCAGCCCTGATTGAAAACGGTATCAAAAAGTCCCTGACGATCTGCACTGATCTTGTTCCTGATCATGTTATTGACACAAAAATGGGTTAGTTTGTTTTTTATACAGACTTTATTCAGACGGACGCTGATAGGTTTGTTGATGAATACCCACTCAACTTCAGGAGAGTATGCAGATGGAGAAGATACTGACCGAAATAGGGAGCCATAGCCTGTTTCACGAGTACCTGAACGTGGTTGGGATTGCGAGCCCATCCCTCGCCAAGATTGAGCAACACTGGGAATATAAAAAGCGGGAGCAGCTGGTCGCCAAAATCCAGATCGACAAACAGGGCAATGCCCGTTACTTCATCGATGCTCGCGCAATATCCATCAACTGATACCGAATAACCAGCCAGCCCCGCTCCACCGAACGGGGCTTTTTGTTGTCTGCGATCCCGCACTCGCTGACCCGCATTATCTCTGCTGTTGCCAGAAGCTCTGTTTGTTTTTTGTACAGCACTCATTCAGCTCGACATGGCTATCTTGTATCTGCCCCCCTTGTTCCAGAAGAGTGCCCATATGACCAAGATGCTGACCGAAATCGGCAGTCATAGCCTGTTTCACGAATACCTGAATGTGCTCGGCATAGCCAATCCAGCTCTTGCCAACATAGAACAACTGTGGGAACACAGGCAGCAAGAGAGGCTGCTCGCCAAAATCCAGATCGACAAACAGGGTAAAGCCCGTTACTTCATCGACGCCCGCGCCATCTCGGTCAATTAACACTGATGATTCTGCAAGCCCCGGCCTACTGACCGGGGCTTTTTGTTGCATTCCCATCAAGCAGGCTAGCCAATCCCCCTGTCACCCCCTCTTCTCTCCATACTCCTCTAATGGAATTTTATCTCCTTTAAAAACAAAATAACTGGAATAATTAATTATGCGATGCTGATCTCATAATAAAAATCAAAAATCGTTCATGATGGCCAACATCAAAAAAGATGATTTACGCCGGGAATGGCGACGACCTGAAGTAGAGGAAGCGATGACCATTGACCTATCAAGCATGATTACCGAAACCCGCAATCCAGCCAGCATCGAGATCGATCAGCTCCCGACGCTGGATATGCTGCGGATCATCAATCAAGAAGATCAACACGTTGCAGTGGCTGTAGGCCAACTGCTGCCCGAGATCGCCAAGGCGGTCGATGCTATTGCAGCCGCATTTGGCAAAGGCGGCCGCCTGATCTACATCGGGGCTGGCACCTCCGGGCGCCTCGGCATCCTGGACGCCAGCGAATGCCCGCCCACCTACGGGGTCTCTGCCGAGCTGGTCATCGGCCTGATTGCCGGGGGCCACAAGGCCATACTGCAGGCGGTGGAGAATGCCGAAGACGATGCAGAACTCGGTGCCAACGATCTTAAAAATATCCACTTCAGTGCCCACGACGTGCTGGTGGGTATCGCAGCCAGCGGGCGAACCCCCTATGTGCTGGGCGCCATGCAATATGCCAGGAGCCTGGGTGCCACAGTGTGCAGCATCAGCTGCAACCCGGGCAGCCCGCTCGCCAAAGCGGCCGACATCAGCATGGTCGCCGTGGTCGGCCCCGAGATTGTGACCGGCTCCTCCCGCATGAAAGCGGGCACAGCCCAGAAGCTGATCCTCAATATGCTCTCGACCGGCGCCATGATCCGTACCGGCAAGGTCTACGGCAATCTGATGGTGGATGTGGAGGCGACCAACGCCAAACTGGTGGAGCGCCAGAAGCGCATCGTCATGGAAGCAACCGAATGTGATCGTGGCACGGCCGAGCAGGCTCTTGCTGCCGCAGATAACCATTGCAAGACCGCCATTGTGATGATCCTGGCCAATATCTCCGCCAGCGAAGCACGAGAGCGGCTGAAAAGCAGCGGCGGCTTTATCAGCAAATGCACAGATTAATCGGCCGACCGCACATTGGCCGCGCCAGCAATGGCGACAGGATAACAACATAAGCGGGGGCATCCGCCCCCTCACATCAGACTGACCGGGTTCTTTATGGCAAAAATAACTGATTCCATGATTGGCCAGATCATCCAGGCCATCGGCGGCCGGGATAACATCACCAACTGTGGCCACTGCATGACCCGCTTGCGGCTGAGCCTGGCGGACAGCCTGCATGCCGATCGCGATACCATCAAACGGATCGCCGGGGTGATGGGGGTGATTGAAAGCGACAACCAGTTCCAGATAGTGCTTGGTCCGGGCAAGGCCCAGACCGCCTGCGAAATGATGAACGGCATGCTGAGTGCGGACGCGGGCATCCTCACCGCCCCCCGCCCGCAATCAGCGGATCTTGTCGACATCGCCGCCGCCAACAAACAGGCGCTGAAGCAGAAACAGAGCAGTGCGGCGCACCGCTTCCTGGCCAAGTTTGCCACCATTTTCACACCGCTGATCCCCGGTTTTATCGCTGCGGGTCTGCTGCTCGGCTGCGCCACCCTGATCGAGCAAACCCTGCTGCTGGAAGGACAGCAGACAGGGGGCATGCTGGCCGAATTTGTCGGCTACATGAAGCTCTTCAGCAAGGGATTGTTCAGCTTCCTCAGCATACTGATCGGCTACAACGCCCAGAAGGCGTTTGGTGGCTCCGGCGTCAACGGTGCCATCATCGCCTCTCTGTTTGTCATGGGTTATGACCCTCAGGCCAGCAGCGGCATCTACTCCGGTATCACCGACTTCTTCGGCCATCAGATCGATCCCCGCGGCAACATCATCGGCGTGCTGATCGCCTGCATCATAGGCGCCTCAGTTGAGCGCCAGGTTCGCCGCTACATGCCGGACAGTCTGGATATGATCCTCACTTCCTGCATCACCCTGCTGATCATGGGAGCCGTCACCTTTATCCTGATCATGCCCCTCGGCGTGCAGCTCTATAACGGCATGTCCTGGCTCTTCATCAACCTCAATGGCAACCCGTTCGGTACCGCTATTCTGGCTGGCCTGTTCCTCATCTCGGTGATGTTCGGCATCCACCAGGGATTCGTTCCAGTCTACTTTGCGCTGATGGATGCCCAGGGCTTCAACTCCCTGTTTCCTATCCTGGCGCTGGCCGGTGCCGGACAGGTAGGGGCTGCGCTGGCGCTCTACAGCCGGGCAGGCAAGGATTCCCTACTGCGCACTCAGGTGAAGGGCACCATCATTCCGGGCATTCTGGGGGTCGGTGAGCCGCTCATCTACGGCGTCACCCTGCCGCGGGTCAAACCCTTTATCACGGCCTGCTGCGGTGGTTCGCTGGGGGGCTTCGTGGTTGGCCTGATCTCCTGGCTGGGTCTGCCGGTCGGCCTCAACACCGTCTTTGGACCATCCGGTATCGTCGCCCTGCCGCTGATGACCTCCGCCCAGGGGATCTTCCCCGGCATGATGGTCTATGCGGTCGGCCTCGCCGTCGCCTACCTCGGCGGCTATCTCTTCACCCTGATGTTCGGCTGCAAGAACGTCGATCTGAGTTAATCCCTCCTCCGGATTTCTAGCCAAGGTCTGGCCCCGAGCAATCGGGGTCATGGCCAAACTCATCCCGGCTCTGGCACAGAGCCCGTACAGGAACGATAAAAAATGAAAAAATCCATGCTTGCTCTGGTTCTTCCCGCACTGCTCGGCACAGGTTCCGCTCATGCGGCCGTCATCTATCAGGCTGACGATGGCTCCAACGTCGACCTCTACGGCCGTCTTGGCTTCAATATTTCCGACAAGAAGAGCGGCAATGATCAGGGTGACTTCGATGGCCGTATCGGCTTTACCGCCCGCCAGACCGTCAATGACGATGTCGCAGTGATCGGCATGGCGCAATATCAGGTCAATGCAGCCGAATACGCCAACAACGTGCAGAAGAACAGCAGCGACCTCACTGCCCGTTACGTCTGGGCCGGGATCGACGGTGGCCAGTGGGGCAAGGTGACCGGCGGGCGCGTCTCTTCCGGCCTCATCATGTTCACCGATATTGGCGATGTGTTTGCCGCCTCTGATGTCTCCATGGCTCGTCAGGCCAGCAAGGTGGACTCCACCGCCGTGCAGGTGTTCCGTCAGGATGGCACCCTGCAGTACCAGAACACCCTCGGCAATCTGGATCTCTCGCTCGCCTACATCCTTGGTAACGGCACCTCGGATCTTGATTACGGCTACAACGGCGCCCTGCGCTACACCTTCGATCTGGGCAATGCCGGTAAACTGGCTCCGGTCGTGGCGTATCAGCAGACCAAAGCCGCCCAGAGCAGTGGCAGCAAGGTCGATCCCAATGCCGATGAGTATCGCTTCGCCGGGATCGGTACCCGCTACTATCTCGGCCCTCTGATGTTGGGCGCCCTCTATAGCAAGGATCAGGTGACCTATCGCGATGGCCGTGCCGACAGTGAAGACAAGGTGTGGGAACTGACCGCGGTGTATGACATCAACCAGAAGTGGGCGGCCCGCGCAGGCTATCGTCACCTCGTCAATGAGGGTGGCGACCAGATGGCACTGCGCGATACTACGCTGGAGCTACAATACAAGCTCACCCCGCGATCTTCCCTCTACAGCGCCTATGTGATCCGCAATGGTGAAGATGGTCTGGCTGGAAGCACCATCACCAGCTTTGGTGGCAGCAGCAACAGCGAGAGCTTCTACCACCTCGGCCTGCGCTACGAATTCTGATCTGGTTGCCGGCCTGCGGGCCGGCTCCTTCATGGAGTCTTATGATGGCACGATCCTCCCTGCTCTCTCCCCTACTATTATCCCCCCTGTTTGCCCTGCTGCTCAGCGTACCGGCCACGGCAGCCCGACTGGAGCTGGCCGATACCCTCACCCTGCTCGCTTCGCCACAGGGCAAACCCTCGGCCTTCACCCGGACCATTGAGCTCCCGGCGGGAGAGTCCCGACTGCTGGTGCGCTTTGACAGCCCAAGTGACCCTCGCTCCACCAACGAGAGCCAGGGACGCGTGACCTCGGCTCCTCTGCTGGTTACCCTTACAGCACCATCACAAGGGACGCTGCAACTGACCCCCCCGGTGCTGACCAGCTCCTCGGCTATCCGCCAGTTTGCCGCCAGCCCGGCCCTGCAGCTGAGTGACGACAAGGGCACCTCACAACCGCTGGCACTACAAGCCCTGCCACGCAACCAGGATAGTCTGGGCACCGATTACCAGGCCCTGCTGGCAAGCCATACGCCAACAGTGAGTCCGACCCCCATTTTCGCAACACAAGCCGCAACTACCGCTCATACAGCTTTGGTACTTACGCCGGAGCAGGCGGATGCCACCCTGCGGGAACTCTATCTGGCGGCCGATGCCAAGCGGCGTAAAGCCTTTATCCGCTGGGCCCTTGACCTCTAGCAGACAACAAAAAACCACCTGTTCAGGTGGTTTTTTGTTGTACGGATGATGCTGCGGGAGAGCAGGCATCACTCCTTGTTGAGTCGGTCGATGGCATCCCGGGTACCGTCAATCAGGGCCCAGGCTCGCTCGTCTCTGCGCTGCACCAGGCCGAGGAACAGGATGTCGGTAATGGTGTTCTGGGCGGTACGGGAGGAGATGGAAGAGATACGCAGTTCGTTCTCCTCCGCCACCGTATCCAGCACCATGTCGGCCATCTGGCGCAACTGGGTTTGCCGGAACGAAGTCACGGCAATCAGGGTGGCACCATTGCGCTTGGCCAGCTCGGCCGCCGCCAGCACATCACGGCTGGCGCCAGAATAGGAGATGACCAGCTGCACATCACCCGGCCCCAGGGTCTGGGCGATGGAGATCTGCACATGGCTATCCTGGGCAAACAGGGTAGTTACGCCAATTTTGAGCAACTTGTACCAGAGATCCTTGGCGGTCAGTGCAGAACCGCCAATCCCCACCAGCTGTACCCGCCCGGCGCCATCTATGGTGTCGAGTACCTGCTTCAGCAGAGCACTGTCGAGAGCCTGTGTGGTCTCGATAATAGAATTGATCTTCTCCTGCGCCAGCTTCTTGGCCATGGTCTCCAGATCATCGTCTCGCCCGATGCCATTGTAGAGATCACCGACATTGTCGGTCTTGATGGCATGCTTGCGCCCCAGATCCTCGCTGACCGCCAGCTTGAAGGCGGTGAAGCCCTTGAACCCGATCTTCTGAGTGAACTTCACTATGCTCGACTGGCTCACCTCCGCCTGCTGGGCCAGCTCCTGAGAGGAGAAGTGGGTCACCTGTTCCGGACAGGAGAGGATGTAATCGGCAATCTTGAGCTCGCTGGGGGAGAGCTGGCTCCTGATATTGGATATTTTCGACAGGGTAAGCATGGTTTCTCTCTGTTCTTGTTCTGCGTCGAGGCTTACTGGGTGCCACCCACGGTGAGCTGATCCAGTTTGAGGGTGGGTTGGCCGACACCGACCGGCACGCTCTGCCCCTCCTTGCCGCAGATGCCAACCCCGCGATCCAGCGCAAGATCGCTGCCCACCATGGAGACCTGGCTCATCGCCTCGGGGCCGTTGCCGATCAGGGTCGCGCCCTTGATGGGAGCGGTGATCTTGCCATCCTCGATGAGGTAGGCCTCGGAGGCGGAGAAGACAAACTTGCCGGAGGTGATGTCCACCTGACCGCCGCCGAAGTTGGGGGCATAAATGCCCTTCTTCACCGAGGCGATGATCTCCGCCGGATCATACTGACCCGCCAGCATGTAGGTGTTGGTCATGCGCGGCATCGGCATGGCGGCGTAGGATTCGCGGCGCCCGTTGCCGGTGAGCGGTACCCCCATCAGGCGGGCGTTCTGTTTGTCCTGCAAATACCCCTTGAGGATACCGTTCTCGATCAGCACGTTGTAACCGCCCGGCGTCCCCTCGTCATCAATGGAGACGGAGCCGCGCCGACCCGGCAGGGTGCCATCATCGACGATGGTGCAGTGCTTGGAGGCCACCTGCTCGCCGATGCGGCCGGCAAATGCGGAAGATCCCTTGCGGTTGAAATCCCCCTCCAGACCATGACCTACCGCCTCGTGCAGCAGCACGCCAGGCCAGCCGGAGCCCAACACCACCGGCATGGTGCCGGCTGGCGCGTCGATGGCTTCCAGATTGACCAGCGCCTGACGCACCGCTTCACGCACATAGCCAAAGGCGCGGCTCTCCAGCCCGTCCAGTTCGAGGAACCAGTCGTAACCAAAGCGCCCACCGCCACCGGCACTGCCACGCTCGCGGCGATCGCCCTTCTCGGCGATCACGGTCACCGACAGACGCACCAGCGGACGCACATCGGCGGCCAGGGTGCCGTCGGTCGCGGCCACCAGCACCTCTTCGTAGACGCCGCTGATGGAGGCCATCACCTGATTGATGGCGGGATCCAGACTCCTGGCGAACTTGTCCATCTGCTCCAGCAGGGCAATCTTCTGGTGCTTGTCGAGGGTCTGCAGCGGATCCATGGCCGGATAGAGCAGGTTCGCTTCGGTGCGCGCCCATGCCTTCACCTTGCCGTGAGCACCGGCAGCGGCGATGCCGCGGGCGGCAGTCACCGACTGTTGCAGCGCCAGCAGGCTCAGCTCGTCCGAGTAGGCGAAACCGGTCTTCTCGCCGCTGACGGCGCGCACCCCGACCCCCTGATCGATGTTGTAGCTGCCATCCTTGACAATGCCATCTTCCAGCATCCAGGACTCGTGCCAGCTGCGCTGGAAATAGAGATCGCCGAACTCGACCTGGTGGCTCATCAGGCTGCCGAGCAACTGCTGCAGGCGCCCTTCGTCGAGGTCGTTCGGGGCCAACAGGGAGGCACTAACCTGGCTCAATAGACTCAATCTTTTTCTCCACTCTCGTAACGAGCTGTTTTAAATCGTCTTGCCGACGGGTTGGCAACAAGCCGCACCATCACAACAAACGGGCATGCTCCAGCACGGGCAAACGGCTGCGTTTCAATTTTTCACCACACCATCAGAGCAAACGGGCGTGTTGCAGCACTGGCATGGTGCGTTTCAATTCGTCGATAAGCCCGGGCTCCATCTGCGCCAGCACAGTGCCGCGCCCGGACTCTTTGCTCGCCAGCACCCGACCCCAGGGGTCGATCACCATGCTGTGGCCCCAGGTCTGGCGCCCTGTCTCGTGAGTGCCGCCCTGATTGGCAGCGACTACGTAGCACTGGTTTTCGATAGCGCGAGCCCGCAGCAGCGGCTCCCAGTGCGCCTCGCCGGTCACGGCGGTAAAGGCGGCAGGCACCAGCAGCACGCGGGCACCGGCACGGGCCAACTGACGGTAGAGCTCGGGAAAGCGCAAATCATAACAGATCGAGAGGCCGAGGGGACCAAAGGGAGAGTCCACCAACACAGGCGCTTCCCCCGGGCTGAAGGTCTCCGACTCACGGTAGCGACCGTGATTATCCGCCACATCCACGTCGAACAGGTGGATCTTGTGGTAGTGGCCCCTAAGCTCACCGCTTGGGTCAAACACCAGCGAGCTGGTGTGGATATGGTCGGAACCTGAGATGGTGGTCGGCATAGCCCCGGCCACCAGCCAGATACCGTAATCGCGAGCCCATTCGGCCAGTTGTTGCTGAATGGGCGTTGCTCCGCTCAGAGCGGCGCTGGGATCGGAGCCGATTGCCTCGGCACCATCCAGATAGCCCTGCCGTTCGCCAAACAGGGCAAAGTTCTCAGGCAGCAGCACCAGCAGCGGCCGCTCTTTGGGCAAGGCCGCCAGTTCGGCGGCAATCTGCTTCCGGTTATCCTGCCAGTGACGGCCAGATACCAACTGTATTGCGGCTAACCACATGACTCTCTCCTTGTCGCTTGGGCCATCAGACGGTGACAGCATCCCCTGCCTGCAGGGTGTAATCCAGCACTATGATGCGCGCCAGCACCGGGCGGAAGATGGCCTTGAGGGCATCGTGATCCGGATGGGGCAGATAGCGCTGGCGGGCTGCTTCGTCGGCGAAGGTCATCAGCACGCTGTGGGTAAAGCCATCATCCCTCCCCTCCGGGCTGTCATTCTCCCCCCACTCCACGGCGGTCACGCCGCTGACCTGATGGGGAATGGCGAGAAAGGCGGTACGCACCGCATCTACCCGGGCAGGCTGGGTGTCCGGCTTGAAGGCGATCAGCAGGATATGTCGGATCATGGCTAACTCCTTGTGATGGTGCCGGGCCGCTCGTTCAGCGCTGAGCGGGCCCTGCGTGTTTGGGGCTCAGCAGGAAAGGGGTCACCTCTTGGGTCGGCAGGCTGGGGGCAACGGCATCTACCGCCTCTTTCTGCTGCTGGTTGAGCTTGATGCGCGCGCGATCGCGCCCCGCCTCGATCAGCTTGGGTGCGTCGAGCGAGCCCGAGATGCGAAAATCGATGCGGGTCACCACATCCACCACCGGCTCCAGCAGTTTGGAGAGGGCCAGCACATAGAGACCCGTGACCGGCGTGATGGAGAAAGCCGCCACCACCGGCAGGGTGCCCCCCAGATTGGGAGAGAAGCTCAGCTCGTAGTCGAGCCGCCAGCGCACCAGATCGGCGATCCCCTCGCCGCGCAGGTTGCCTGCCGCCCCCTTCATATAGAAATCATCGTTGCTGACCAGCCCCTGCTTGATGGTGGCAGAAGCAGACATGGATTCGAAGTAGAAGCCCTTGTCGAACACATCGCGAAAATCGAGCCGAAGCTTGCGCAGCAGGGAGTCGAGACTGAGCAGAGAGAGCAGCCGCGCCCCCTTGTCGTTGACCTCGCGCAGGGTGCCGCCCTCCAGCTGATAGTTGGCACTCCCCCCCAGAGTCGGCAGACTCGGGCGATAGGGCACATCCTGCCAGTTGAGATCAAAGGCGAGGGAGCCGGGGGCATCACCGATGGGCGAGGTGTAGCCGAGCCGCTTGAGCAGCAGCTCGCTGTTGTTACTGGTCAGCTTGCCACGGGCCCGCGTCTCCATCCGGTTGCCATCGGCCAGCCAGTCGACGCTGCCGGCAAGCTGACTGCCTGCCAACCGCATATCCAGCCCCTTGAGAGTCACCTTGTTGGCGCCCGGCAGCAGCTCGCCTTTCACTTCGCCAAGCGGCAACTCGCCAAAGCGGCAATCGACACAGCTGAATGTCAGCCAGGGGATCGAAGCCATGATGGCGTTATCCTGCTTCGCATCGGGATCCGGGCTGAGATCCGAACTCTTGCCGGACCAGTAGATGCGGGCAAACTTGGCATCCACCGGACGGTTGGCCACTGCGGGCAGGCGGATCACCCCCATCACATCGGGGCTATCGATCATCACTTCGGTCGCCTGATTGGTCGGTCCCACGGTGAAACGCGCCGCCTTGAGGGTGGCACTGCCGATATAGGCACGGGCCAGCTGCCCATCCACCCACCACTCCTGTGGCAGGAAGGCAGGGCCGACTACCGCATTACCGGTCTGGTTCTGCGCTGGCAGCCATTGCTTGAGTCGCGCCAGCCAGCCGCCCACATCGGCCTCCTGCTGGTTGATGGCAAGCAACATGGGGGCATCGCGCATTACCCGGGCACCCGGTTGGCCTATATCAACCCGCACCCGACTGAGATAAGGCACCCCCTCGCCGTAGACCAGCCGGGTCTGCATATCCACATCAGCCCCCAGCACGGCGCGAATGTCGGCGCTGCCATCCCGGCCACGGGCGATCACCTTGAGCGGCAGCCGGCTGGCGCTGCTCTTGGCCAGCGGCAGCGGCAGATCCAGCCCCATCCCCTGCAGGTTGGAGTCGAGCGCCAGCTGGAAGCTGAACGGCTTGCTCTCGGGCAAGATCAACTCGAGCTTGCCGCCCCAGTTGCTGCGGCCGTTGAGGATACCGTACGAAGAGATGGCGGCGGGTTGGCGGCGGCTATCCCATTGCCCCTTGAAATCGAGGTCGACCTGATAGTGATCCGGATGCTGGCGCCCCTGATAGTCGAGGGTCAGCGGCTGGTTCCACAGGCTCGCCTTGAGGTTGCTGAAACGGGTCTGCTGGTTGTCATACTCGAGGCGCCCCTGCACCTTCTCCAGCGGCAGATCCAGACTGGCGACCCGCACCTTGTTGTTGCTGAAGGTGGCATCGCCACTCGCCTTCACCTCGCTCTCGCCATCGAGAGGAATATCGAGCTTGACCGATCCTGCCATCGGGCCACGGATCTCGATCTCCCGCAGCGCCTGTCCCACCGAACTGCCCAGCGGGGAGTCCTGCAGGTAGTCGCTGATGGCCTTACCCTCCCCCTGCACCTTGGCATCCACATAGAGGTGGGCGCCTGGGGAGAGATCCGGGATCCAGGCATGCACCGAGTCGGAGCTCGCCTTGCCAAGTCGGGTGGAGCGGCTGCGCATATCGAGGCCGGCATTCTGGAACAAGAGATCGATCTGCAGGTCGGTGAGCGGTTGCCAACCAGGGAAGAACTCGTAGGTGGCCCGCTCCAGCGGCACCGCCACCTGGAAGATGCCATCACCTTTCTCATAAGGGAAATCCCGAAACTCCCCATACCAGAGCAGGTCGGCCCCCTTGGCCTTGCCCCCCTTGATGGCGCCGCTCAGGTAATCCACCAGCCCCTTGTCCATCGCCTGCAGCGGGAAGTAGCGATCCGCATGGCCCGCATTCTTCACATCGATGCGACCGGTCAGGGCGAGGAAAGGGTGCTCGAACAGATCGAGGCGGAAACGGCTGGACAGGGTCAGATCCGGGTTATCCAGCGCGATATCCTGCCCGTACAGCACCCAGCCCTGTTCCTCGCGCCACCAGTCGAGGCGGGCCGAGAAGTTGTCGACCGGGATCGGCATCTTGAAGTGACGGGCGGGATCCACTTTGTCGTTTGCCAGCGCCACTCTGGCGCTGCCCCCCTTGGGGGTGAGCCAGAATTCACCGTTGAGATCCTGCATCCCGGGCACGTCGTGCCAGGCATTGAGGCTCACATTGACGATCTCGCCGCTGAGGGATATATCCTGCCACCCGGCATCCGCCTGCAGGGTCAAATCTGTCAGCTTGCCCTTGGGTTTGGTCTGCTTGAGCAGCTCGCTCTGGGCAGGATAAATCGCGGAGACCAGCTGGCTCAGCTGGGCAAGCTGGTCGAGATCGATCTGCGGCACATAGCCCTGCACCCGCTCACCGATCCGCTCCAGCTGCAACCGGCTGTGCAGCCAGGGTTTACCATCCAGCTTGAAGGTGACGCCATGGCTGGCCAGTTGCCAGTTTTCACCATCGCGGCGTAGCTGAACCTTGCCGCCATCGAGGCCGAAACGGTGCATCTCCCCTTTCTTGGGATCCTTCCAGATCAGGTAGTTGTTGCCAAAGGCCAGTAGGGTATTGCCCAGCTTGCCGCTGTCAAACTCGCTCCAGAGCTGGAAATCGAGCTGCCCGGCCACCTTGGGTTCACCAGCATGGAGCCTGGCGAGGGTCGGGGTAATATCGAGCTGGCGGGCACCCAGATAGAGCTGCCCCTTGAGGCGATCGAGCCGATCTTGTGGCGTATCTACATCGAGTATCAGGTCCAGGGTGCTCTCGCCTACCCCGTTGATGAGATAGGCCTTACCGACCCCCTGATGGCGCTTGCCACGATTCTGCCAGCGCAGATGGGCGATATCGAGTGCCCGCATATCGCCGAGCGCCGTGGTGACGCTGAGGTGGGTATCGTGCACATCAAAGGTGGAGAGCTGGGTCAGCAGAAAGCGCAGCAGGGCTCCCTGCTGGGGATCGCCGGATGGGCTGTCGTCAGCCGGCTGACTGAAATCGAGGGTGATATCGCCATCGCTCAGGATCAGCTCGCCAAAGACCGGCTTGAGCTGGTTGAGGGTGCGCCAGAAGTCGAGATGAACCCAGGCCTTGCCGAGCTTGATGGTATAGCGCCTGGAGTCGGGGGCGACGGCGAGGTGTTGCAGCTCGAGGGCCGGGCCGGACTGTGTCCAGCTCAGCCCAATCTGATCAACGCTGACCTTGATTTGCGAATCGCCGAGCAGAGAGTTGATAAGGCTCTCCCGGTACTGATTCAGCAAAGGGCCTCCGACCCGTACCAGCGTGACCAGCATGGCCAGCAGTACGAACAGAACCCCCAGGGCCAACCAGCCCCGACTCAGCCAGCGATAGACCAATTACATCATCACCACGTCGAACTGCTCCTGACCACAGAGGGGTTCGCTCACCACCCGCACCTGCTTGCCGATGAATACTTCCAGCTCCGCCAGACTGTGGGACTCCTCGCCATGGAGATAATCGGCCACCGCAGGCGCGGCGTAGACGGTGAACTGATCCGCATCGTAGGCGCGATTGACCCGGATGATCTCCCGCAGGATCTCGAAGCAGACCGACTCCACCGTCTTGACCCGGCCACGCCCCTTGCACTC